>CANPVN010000007.1 GCA_947581755.1 uncultured Clostridia bacterium
AAAGCACTACGGTAAGGCAACTTCAAAACATTACTTGCTGTTTAAGATAACTGCAAGCAAAGTTGAATTTAAGTAAACTTCATTTTAGCCGCACGGACGACGGGCCTCTATACCATAGGTATAGAACATTATACTTATTGCGTTATACTTATTGCGCTTCGCTTCATAAGTTCCGTGTGGATTAAAAATGCAAAATCTGTCGGAGTCGAATTGCTTGGATTCGACCCAAAGTAAAGAATTATTTTGGTTCTCGCAAAAAAACGAGCGAGAAAGACAAGAAATCGGATTGACTTTTGGTTTCGTTATACTTTAATCGAAAGTTACACCGTACACGGAGCAACTTTCGATTATCCGAGAGGTGATTTATATGGAAACCATCTCCAAGTATTTGTAAGAAGAGTTTCTGTTCTGTCACGTGAACGACTTTGTCGTCAATATGGGACCCGAAAAATATTATATCCAATCGGCGTATCGCTTGGGTAGTGAAGAAAAGGAAAATGCCGAACGCCGTCCGCTGCTTGCAACGAAGGATTTTTTCAAAAAAATCATCATAACCGATTCACGAAGAAAGGTAAGTTATGACGATAAGGGTATCATCTATATGGTACTGTATGATTTTCTGCTTGACAAAAACAGTTTGAATTGATAAAAAACGCCTTGCCCAAGCGTATCGAGTTGTTACGGGAGGCATAGCGCAAACGAAAGCGTGATCATAGGTTATGATGAGAGGAGTCGCTTTTTTTGCGTGACTTTGGGCGTTTTATGGTTTCGGAGAGGGCGCACAATTTGTCCGCGAGGCAGAGTATCAGGCTTTCGCGATATTTGGGCAACTTTCCGAGAGGGAACATGTGCGATAATATCATATTGCGTTCTATCGGATTTATTTTGAAATCGCGAGAGGCGTTTGAGAGGGCGATTTTGGGGTGAGTGAAGGCGTGCAGACCCTTATGCGGTTCGTGCCAATCGTAGAGGCAATAATCATGGAGCAAGGCTCCTCGGACGAGCGAAGGGAAATTCGCTTTCAGACGCAGAGCGGCGACGATGCGCAGGCACATAACGGTGACGGAAATCGAATGTTCATAGGTCGAAGTGTTCCCGTGTTGTACGAATTCTTTTTCCGACTGCATACCTTTTGAGGCAAGGATATCCTCGCCGTATTTTTTTATGATTTTCATATAATCCGCGTTTGTCGGTTTCATGTGTTCCGCATTGACCTCTCTTTGCGTCGGAGTGACAAAGTTTTCATATCTTTTATTATAGCCCGATTGTTGTCGAAATTCAACTGCTTTTTGCGCAAATACATCGAATATATTGTTTGACATTTATTCGGAATTGATTTACAATAAAGTAACAAGGAAAGCATTGTACGGAGGGGTAATGATCGGAATTTACTATGCAATATGTATTTCCTCGCTTGTCGTCTTTTTGATAGTGGGATTGGCGATCCGTTTCAAAGCGTCGGATAAGGTAAATATATTTTTGAAGGCGTCGGCGCTTGTGATTGCATGCGTATTATTTGTCCGATACATGACGGGACGAGACGCCATTGTTTCCGTAGTCAACTTGCAGGGAGCGGACTTTTTCCCTTCCAAGGCATTTGCCGCAGTCGCGCTTTTTCAAGTTTGGTTGGCTTACGCCTCCGAGATTTTTATAATTCTGATACCTTTCTTCAAAATCAAGACGGCTCCCGCACTTGTGACTTTTTTTTGTTCTCTGTGCTTTTTGATCAACTTTGCCATGCTCGGGAATCATATTACCGCCATAGTGGGAGACATTTCCGCCTTTAACTATCGCGCCATGCTAATGGCGATCGAGACGGGCTTCGGTTTGGGATTTTGCGTGATTTATTCTTTGTCGCATTTCAAAGAGATTTTACTTAAAGGCAAGGATTGGATATGGTTTGCGCTTGCCGTTCCCGCAATATTGTTTGCCGCGCTCCCGAGTTATATGTTTCAGGTACTATGTTATCCTTACGGTTACAACCCCATAGATCTGAATTATTATCATCGTCTTTTACTGTATCCGAGTATAATAATTCCCGTTGTGTTTTTCCTTTCCTTCAAGGACAAGCCCTATGACACAAAGAGATTTGCGCTCATGTACTATGCTTTTTCGGGATTGTTGTATTTTTCGTATTATCATAAGTTTGCGGATTTTTTCGGACCCGATTGGGTGACGGCATTGCCGCTTCACTTGTGCAATACCGCGATGTATATAACGCCGTTGTGCCTTACTTTCAAGTTTAAAAAGTTGTTTTATTTTACTTATTTCATAAATGTTTTGGGAGCCTTTTTCGCATTGATAATTCCCAATTACGGCGGCGCGACGATATTCGAGAACAGAGTGTGGATGTTCTATTTCAATCATTATCAAGCCTTTTTCATGCCTCTGCTCGTAGTGGGATTGGGGATATTCCCGCGTCCCAAACGCAAGGAGTTCAAATACAGTCTTATAGCGTTTGCCGTCTATTTTGCGGCTATGCTTGTAATAAACGCCTGGTTCGGCAACTATAACGAAAATGTGGATTATTTCTTTATAAACAGCGGATTTATAGCGGACAAATTGGGTAATTGGGCGCGCAATTTGCGCAAGATAATTTTCGAGTTCGATATAGGAAGTTTGCATTTCAAGTTCTATCCGCTGTATCAAATTTTGTTTTTTATCGTGTATGTCGGGTTGTCTCTCGGAATGTGGTTCATATACGAACTTGCCTACAATGTCGTGTCGGGTTGGCAAGATATAGGCAGAAGGAACAAAATCATCCGAGCCGACAGGCTGGCGTTGGAAGTCAAACTTAACGGAAGGAGTACGGAGGAACCTATAAATATGGAAAATGTCAATAAACTTGTGCTAAGAAATTTCACCAAGCGATACGGTAAATCCGATGTTTATGCGGTAAAAGACGCGAATCTCGAGGTGAACGGCGGAGAAATATTCGGTTTTTTGGGACCCAACGGCGCGGGTAAATCCACTATCATAAAGAGCATAGTGGGTATTCAGACTATAACGGACGGAGAAATCGAGGTTTGCGGTTTCGACGTCGGAACGCAGAGCGTTCAGGCTAAGAGACAAATAGGTTTTGTGCCCGACCATTATGCGCTTTACGAAAGACTTACCGCGCGAGAGTATATCAATTATATTGCCGACCTCTATGACGTCGGAAAAGAGGAACGCGACGAAAGGCTCGCCCGATTCATAAAACTTTTCGAGTTCGAGGCAGCCATAGACAATCCCATAAAGACTTATTCGCACGGCATGAAGCAAAAGGTGACGATAATGGCGGCACTCATTCACGACCCCAAGGTATGGATACTCGACGAACCTCTTACGGGACTCGACCCCAACAGCATATTTCAAGTCAAGGAATGTATGAGAGAGCACGCCGCAAAGGGGAATATCGTGTTCTTTTCGAGTCATATCATCGATGTGGTGGAACGCGTTTGCGACAGGATCGCAATCATAAGGAAGGGACAGATCCAATGCGTAAGAGACGTGGGCGAGATAGAGGCAAGCGGCGAGACTCTTGAGAATTTTTATATGTCGGTTATCAACGGAGAGGCGGTGGAGCCCATTCCCGTAGAGCATGACGATTCTTCGACTCCCGAGTCGAAAGTCGGCGAAAGACACGAAAAGAAAAGGATAAGAAAAGCAAAATGAGAGAAAAAATCGACGGAACAACGGTAAAGAGCCCTTTCGGTTTATGGCTCAAAAAGTTGAAAGCGCTTGTCATGATGCAATTAAAGGACAAGATCGATTTGTCGTTTGTAAAATCCACTCGTTCCGTTATCATAAAGAGCGTGCTTATTGTTTTGAAACTTGCATTGGCAACGACGCTGTTTTGGGCGCTTTTCAAGGTATGCAACCTTTTGACTTTGTTTTATCCCGTGGGTTATATCCCCGACAAGGCGGTAAACGTCATCTTTGTTATAATACAATTTATGGCTATAATAACCTGTTCGTTGGGATTGACTCGTTCGCTGTATATGACAAGCGACAATAAGGTGTTGCTTACTTTTCCCGTGGGTTCGACCTCGATATATGTCTCGAAACTCATACTTTATTATATATTCGAACTCAGAAAGAATTTCGGGATCACTTTGCCGTTGTTGATAGCGTACGGCTTGATAAACTCCGCGGCTTGGTATTTTTATCCTTATGTGCTGTTTTGTTTTCTGTTCGTATCGCTTCTTCCCGTGGCGATCGGCGCGGTTTTAAGCATAGTTTTGTTGTTTTGCTGGCAGTTGATAAAAGGAATGAAGTGGTTGCAATTTCTGCTTTCGACGATGGCGATAGCCATAATCGTCACGATTGTGGTGGAAACGATAATGCTTATCCCCGAGAATATCGATATCATGGGGCAATGGTACTCGATAACGATAAAGATAAGCGATTTTTTGGATTCTTTCGCCACTTATCTGTTTCCTTTTTATTGCATTACATTGATGATGGTAGGGGGCACTCTTCGCATAAGGGGCAATCTTATCGGTTCCGATACGTTCATATATTTCGGCATAATGCTCGCTGTCATAGTAGTTCTTCTTGCGCTGTCCTTTGCGGTTGCCAAGCCCATGTTCGTATGGATGGCGGCAAAGCAGTTCGAGTTCGAAAAGCGAAAAGTAAAAAGACATTCCGAAAAAGACTCGGAAAACTCCGCAAAAGACGCGACGGCTTTCAAAAAGAACAGAGTGTACAACAAAAAAGTTTCGCCTTTTATCGAGACTCTGGCTATGAATTTCAAGGAAAGTTCGGTCATGTTGAGTTTTTGTATGCAACTTA
This sequence comes from uncultured Clostridia bacterium, assembly GCA_947581755.1. Classification (GTDB taxonomy): domain Bacteria; phylum Bacillota; class Clostridia; order Christensenellales; family Pumilibacteraceae; genus CANPVN01. The sequence continues at coordinate 4,777 of CANPVN010000007.1, forward strand.
TCTTGCCCGCTATCGCGACGCTTTTGCTTAACAAGATATATAACGCCATGTATACCAACTATACGGGGCTTGTCATGACAAAGACGTTTAACTTTTTGGTAATGTTGGTTATGACGCTTTCCTTCAACAACGTATACGCTTCGGTGTACAGCAAAGAAGGCGCGGCAAGAAATCTTATCAAAACCCGTCCGCAACAGCCCGTATATACGCTTTTGGGCAGAATAGCGCCGAGAGGGCTTATGATACTGCTGTCCTCGATAGGCGTGCTTATTGCTTATCTGCAATTTTCGACCGAGACCGCAGAAGTTGTACTTATGACTCTCGTTACCTTTTTTACCGCGGAAGCGCATCTTTTATGGTGCGCCGAGATGGATATAATGAATTCTTATGCCGATCAATTTCAGACGGTGGGAGTGTACGACAGTCCCAACGAGAGAAAGGCGACCGCAATAGGCTTTTTATTGGCGATAGTCTTTGCCTTTTTGTACTATTTCCTTCGTGACAGAGGCACATTGTCGTCGCTTATCAAATGTCTTGCGGCGGTTATGATATTTACCGCGGTAAGGATCTATCTGTTTGTAAAACGTTCCAAACTTTATTTTACGGAGAAATAGAAATGAAAAAATCCACGGTTCTCATTTTATTGGTAATATTTTTCGGCTCTATTATCATAGTAGGAATTTTCGGAATGCAGGCGGTGCCTTTCGAACAGAGAATATATGTACGGGAAATAGTCCCCACATCGGTCTATTGTACTTACAAAGGAATAGACTCGGGAATAGAATTGGAGATAAAGGACGACGAGCAAGGCAAGTACGTCATGACTACTTACGAAGAGGGACTCACCATTTTGATAATGACCCAAGTCGAGCCCGAAAACAGTACCGTCCGCACATTGAAGTTGTCCATTCTCAACAATACTCCCGAAAACCCGATTGCGGAAATAGGCGAAAGAGGAGAAATAATATTTTTGAGATGCGCTTCCTTACATGTCCGATACAGCGCAACCGATTCGGCGACGGGACCAAAATTGGATATGTGGATATATGTTTCGAAACCGAAGGAAAAATAAAGCCTTTTTGTTTAAAATACTTAACAATTCAAGCATAAACCGTACATTATATGGATATGGTGGAAAATCGATTGCCGACCGAAAAAAAACGATTGACAAGTAATTTGTTTTGTGTTATTTTTACCTTATACAAGCCGTGTAAAGTAAAATTATATCAAGGAGAAATCGTATGAAGAAGCATATTGCGATTTTTATTGCATTGATTGTTATGGCGACGGTTCTTTTGCCTTCATTATCGTCTTGTCAAAAAAAGACGGTAGAGTCTATCGAGGTTATGAATCCCGTGATAGAGTACCTTATAGACGATACGATCGATTACGATAAACTTATGATTAAAGTTACGTACACCGATAAAACCACGGAAGAAAAGACCGTAAAGCAATTAAAAGCGAAAGTGGAGAAGGCGGATCTGTCCAAAGTGGGGAACGCCTCTTATACCGTGACTTACGGCGGTAAGTCTTGCACGGTAAATATCAGAGTGACGGAAAGAAAGACTCCTTCGCTCAAAGAAGTAAACACTTTGGAAGCCGTTGACGCAAAGGTTCGTTATGCCGTAAACGAAACGATCGATTACGATAACATAGTTCTTTCGGTAACATATTCCGACGGAACTTCGGATACCGATACCGTAAGGGCGTTGGGCGCAACCGTCAAAACCTATGCCGACGTAAGCAAGGCGGGAAAAACCTATTATGAGATAGTTTTGAACAACAAGACTCTTCGCGTCGATATTACCGTTGTAGAGGGATCCGTCGAGAGCGCGTCCATAATAGCCGTAGCCTGGCCTCGATTTTACGAGGACTATTTGAACGCTTCTGTAAGAGCGAGCGATTCTCCCGAAGGAGAGGCGGATTTTCGTCTTACCGAACAGCCTTACGAAGTAGGCAATGCCAATAAATTTTTGTATCGACCTCAAGGCACGGTGATACAGGCGGACGGACGAAAACACATAGAGTTGCAAACTTATGCCGAAGTAGCCGTAAAGGACACTTCGGAAGGTGAATATCGCGTACTTAGCGACGAGGAGTCCGCGAACTTCGTGACCGTAGATCACAATTCATATAAATTTACCGAGTCTGCGGCGGGCAAGTACGTAAGACTCAAAATTTCCATCGACGAAACTTATTATGATTTGTCGGCATTCGAGTCCGAATCCGATAAATATCGTATGGTGGAATTTGTCGTCATAGACAAAGGTTACAATGTATACGACCAAATCGGACTCAGCGTAATGTCGGATCTCGAGAAGCAGGTTTACAGCGAGATATGGAAATGCGACGTTTATCTTCCGAACGAGGAATACGTTGACGCAGAGGGAAAACAAATCGTTGTAGGAGACAACGAAGTCAAACTTGTTCCGCGCGAGGATTCTTTAAGGCTTGCCGCCGACGACAAGTATCTTTGCGAATATGTCGATAACATATCGACCGTTATTTTGCATGACAGTATTATTCTCGACGCAGATCTCATGCCTTCGCAATTTTTCTGGACGGAGTTCGATAAGGACGATTGGAAACTTACGGGCGACCGTTATCAAGAGACTTTCGAGAGTCTTGCGGGCTTCCCCGAGGCGCAAAAGGCGATAGTGGGTTCGCTTCGCGACGGCTACAATAACGTCAGCGACAACGACGGCGCGGAAAGCGCGCGCTCTTATATGAGGCTTATAGATACGAACTATACCCAAGTGGGCGAGTATAGTTACCCCTCGGGCTATGCCATAGAACTCAATATACACTTGAATATGCAAAAGGGCATATTTTCCACAAAGAAAGTCGATGTTTCGGGCAATTACAACTCGATAACCGCGCCCGAACGCGGGCAAAGATCCGACGAATACGGCAGAGTTCTCGAGTCCTACGCCGATTATGAACCCGCCATGACCGAGGATCCCGTAAGTCATTGGGCGTTGTTCCAGATGTTGCAGTCGAGAATAGAAGGCGATGAAATGCAGAAGTTCGAGATAAAGAATATTGCGTTAAAGGGCAACAATTCTTATTTCAACGATTCTTCGGAAAGTTATTTCCATCAGGCGGGACTCATGCTTTGCAACAACTACGCAAAGGATATATCCTTTACAAACGTAAATGCCGACAGTTTTTATACCAACATATCGGGCGATAATTACGGTGATTATTCCTATATCGCGGAAGGCGACTCCGAAAAATTCCATTCGGGAGAAGGAGCCGAAACGGACAACGCGACGTTGACTCTTTCTTCTACCAAGTTCTATGACGCCTATTCGAATATGATATTCTTATGGAGAAGCCACGCCGTGATAGAGAACAGCGAGTTGAAGCGTTCGGGCGGACCTTTGTTCATTATGTCCGACGCCGACCACGCTTGCAATCATGTTGCCGATAAAAACTTCACCGATGAGGGCGGTCCCTCTATTACCGTCGATACAAAGAGCAAACTCGAATCGTTTGCCACGGGAAACGAAAGTTGGTACAAGATTTTCCAAGCCTCGTCGATAGTTTCGAGTTTGGGAAGCATAATGACTCCTCCGTTGCTTTCGGTCGGTAAGACTTTTTACAAGAAGAACGAACAAAAGACGGACGCGATAAACGTCATAGCCGTCATGATTTGCGCGCCCGATCTCATTCTCGACGGCGGCAATCCCGACAGCGCGGACAAGCTCCTCGATGTAAGAGGCGGCTTTACGCAAGTCGATGACGAGGGCAAGATAATCAATGATTTCAAAATGCACAACAAGACTTTGACGGACTTCCGCACCATGGTTTTGAAGACGGGAATGAACGCCACGAGTTTTGCGCCCATAATTCAGTCGGGCAATAGTTTCTCATTCGTGACTCCGCCCGATATGTCCGAAGGCGCGCCCAACGAAAAAGATTATGTTTTGTCCGAACTTACCGTACTTTCGGGCTTAGTGGGCGGCAAAATGTTCAAGACATTTGATAATGCAAAACTCGACGCTTGGAAACAGGGCGCAACCGATAAACTCTGCCTGTATCTGTCGGTAGGCCCCATCACGCAAGCGCCTTGGGCTCCTTACGTCGGAATCATCACCGATTTATACGACATACAATAAAACTCGTTTATCAAAAGGATTTGAAATTATGGAAACGTTGGGATCGCGAATACGCCGACTTCGGCAATCGTATCAATATTCTCAGGAATATTTGGGAACTTTGTTGAAAGTCGACAGACGTATCGTGGCAAATTGGGAAAGCGATATTTTGTTTCCGAAAGCGGATAAAATAGCCGAATTATGTAAACTATTCAATGTCACTTCCGATTATCTTTTATTCGGAACAAATGAAACGAACCGAGAATCCGCTATCGAACAAGCCCAAGAAGAGCAAACCTTGACGACAAATTCCGAAACGGACGAAATTGCCGCTATAAACTCGGGCAATAAAAAATCCAAAACAAAAATGTCAAAAGGAAAAAAGATTTTTCCGATCTGTCTGCTTTCCCTTTTGGCGTTGATAATAATATTTATAACGACTATTATCGGTATTTCATATTTTCCGAATAAATATGGCGAAAATATATATGAGGGTATTGAAATAGTTGATTGCAGATTGTCGGGAGAGAGCATAACCTATATCTGTATACTTTGCGCGTTGATATTATTATCCGCTATCGGAATTTTGATTTACAGAAGCGTCAAAAAGAAATAACGGAGGATATTATGAAATCAAAAAGAATAACACCTATTACCATGGCGTTGTTGATTGCAATATGTATTTTGATAATACCGTCTGCGCAATCTCAAAATGCCATAGCGCAGTCGTCTCAAACGACTATAAACAAAATCGAACAAGAATCGTCTTTAAACCCTTCGGGAGTGCTTACGAAATTAACATTGAATTTAGGTTATACAAACGATGAAGTGTTCGCAACGGTAAAAAATTCATTTACTTTGCTTCCGTCAACAATAATGATATATTTGGAATTGTACTCATCCTATGATTATCAATCATCCTATACCGATATGACATTGGAAAAGAGAGCATACTGTCCCGATTTGAATATAGGTAGCAGTTTGGAAGTGCGTGTTTCCAAAAACGGCGAAACAAAGTATTGGAAAGCGAGAGTTTTTTACAAATTCGATAAAAGAGAATGGACGGAAAAAGTCACCGATACCATGCTCTTCGATTAATACATAAATAAAAATAAGAGAATATAAAAAGTGCGATAAAGTTTGACACACCCCTTTTTTTGGGGTGTGTTTTTACTATTTTAAGCCCATGTACATAAAAATGCACATCGATGTACAAAAACTTGTACATAAAAATTGTGAAATGTACATTTTCCTGTATAGACAAAACAGGATTTTTGTGTTAGTATCAGATTGTCACAAAGGAGGTGAGAATATGTTTTTAAGTGGTTTCCAATAGTTGACTTTATAGGTTTTATGCTATATAATCATTAATGAAATAAAATAAAAAGGAGCATATATTTATGAAGTATTTAAAAAAGACATTATGTGCATTATTTGTTTTTTGTGCTTTGATAATCGGAACGGCATCACCCGTTTCGGGTTCGCTTGCCGAAATCGAAAATAATGAGACTGATTATATAAATGAAAATATCGAATATGTTAATGAAGATTCGGATATAATGCCGTTGGCTACTCTCGAAAAACCTACCTGTATTGTACATACCGAAACTCAATATGGTGAGAATGATATAAAAGCCGATAGAAATGTTATTTTGAACAATACGGACGTGTATAACATGATAGTGCGTTACGATTGGTATGTCGGTGAAGGCGGCGCCAATCTTGCGCTTGGGGGAAATGATTTTGGCGGCAGTGTAGGTTATTCGCACTTCGGAGAGCAATTCAGTGATTATGGCTTTCCCGAAATAGGTGACAGGTATTGCGAGCCGAATTATCTTTACGGCAAATCCCATATAAACGGATCATATTCCGACTCTACTTATCTTCAGTGGACTCATTTTTATAATGAAAAACAAGGGTCTGTATTATATGGATTTGACTGTAAATATACCTTGGTGAATTGGCTTAACCCCGCAGCGTTGACAACGAGTGATTTTCCTACCGAATTTGATCAAAGTTTAAATTTATGGGAACACGGCGGCGGAAAGACAATAAAAGCTACGATTATATATAAATCTCAAATGTTCCACGATATAGAGGTAGGTATTCCATGGGTAGGTTGGAAAAAAACTACGGTTACAATGGGTGGAGTCAATTTTACTTTGAGGGCAGGTCCCAAAAAATGCTCTCTTATAGTTGATCAAAGCGGAATAAAACAAGTTGACATAAGATTTTTCTTTGGTGTGGAATAAGCAAAGTGTGGGAAACTGACTGCACATATTGTGCAGTCGGTTTTCCCAATACAAAATAAAAAAAAATAAAAGGAGAAGAGCAGATGCAAGTAAAAAATCTTGTAAAGAATTACAAATTGAAAAGCGGAGTAGTCGAAGCGTTAAGGAATATAAGTTTTGACCTTGCGGACAGCGGAATGGTATTTGTTTTGGGCAAGTCGGGCAGCGGAAAGAGTACTCTTTTGAATGTATTGTCGGGCATGGACTCTTTCGACGAGGGAGATATAATATTTCACGGAAAGAGTCTGAAAGGATATACGGCAAAGGAATACGACGATCACAGAAGCAATCATTGCGGATTTGTGTTTCAGGAATACAATCTCATCCCCGAACTCAATGTAGAAGATAATATCGGACTTGCGCTCGATATAGGCGGAGACAAAGAAGGCAGAAACAAGATAGGTAAAGTATTGAAACTCGTGGGACTCGAAGGGTACGAAAAGAGGAAGGTTACGGAGTTATCGGGAGGGCAAAAACAGAGGATAGCGATAGCGAGAGCGATAATAAAGGAACCCGAGATAATATTTGCGGACGAGCCGAGCGGGGCGTTGGACAGCGAAACGGGCGGAGAGATATTCGGTATATTGAAGGAGTTATCGAAAGAAAAACTCGTGATAGTGGTGACGCACGACAGAGAGAGCGCGGAAAGATACGGAGACCGAATAATCGAGTTATCTGACGGCAAGATAAAGTCCGACAGCAAAGCGGGATATAAAGCGGAAGAAAAAACAGAGGACGAAAAGAAGCCGAAAAAGTCCGCAATGCCTATAAAGTTTGCATTGAAAATAGGCTGTGGAAATTTCAAGTATCATCCGATAAGGTTTGCCGTTACAGTGGGGCTTGCCTTATTTTCTTTTTCCTTTTTTGCACTGACATTTGTTTTTATGACTTATAATAAGGTCGATCCTTATGTAAATGCGATTTATAAACAAAATGTAAAATATATTACTATTCAAAAATACCAATCAGAAAAGCCGCAATATGAAGATCAAGGAATGATATATGATGAGGGAATACAATGGTTTTTAACGGGAGATTCCTATGCCCTGGAAAAGGAAACAATCGATGAAGCGGAGTTTGAATATTTTCAAACTTTGATAAAGTCGGAAGAATTGAGTATGGTAGTGTCCACGTCTTACTATGTAGCACAGTCACCGTATACAAAACCAATACCTTCGGAGAAGGAAGCCAGGGAAATCGACGAATATATCAAAAATGCAAAAGAACATATTTCTTCGACTTGTACGGGATATATGTATCTGTCTCAAAAGGAACTTGATAAACTCGGATATGGCATAGTGGGGAGACTCCCTCAAAGCGAAGATGAAATTGCCATAACCGAGTCTTGTTTTTATAATGTTTTCGGAGAGTGGGACAGCAAAAACAAACGCTATGTTTGGCCGTCGTTTGAAGAAGTTATAAACGGCGAAGAACAATTAGTCAGTTTAAAGGATTTTGATTTGAAATTGACGGGAGTTGTTTTGACGGGGTGCAGTAACGAGTGTTATCATAATAATCATGATCATTACAAAGCAATCATAAGAGAGGGGCAAACTATTTATCAACCAACAGATAAAACTTTTGATAATATTGACGAGACGCTGTTCCACAGCAAAGCGTTTGTAACAAAAAAATTTATTTTCGATAATTATCTTTTGACCTATACTTCGAGTATTCTCGGAGAAAACGAAACTCAGATTTTTGTACCCGTGCCGCAAAATAAGAGCGAATTCAGAACGCTTGCCAAAGCCATAATAAATTTAAATCGCAGCGGAATAAACACGGGTGGACTCGTGTACAGATTCACAAGCACTTTTTCCCAACCTTATTATGATATTCGCAGCGTATCGGCATGTTTTGTAATGTTATGCGCTTATATCGGCTTTTTCTTTTTGATATTTACCGTTGTCTTTTTGTTGAATTTCATAACCGCATCGATAAGGGGACAGATGAAGCAGATCGGAATAATCTCGGCAATGGGAATGAGTTACAAGGATATATTCAAGATATACGGACTCAGCGCGGGCATATTGTGCGGCATAGTTTATGTATTGTCTATGACGGTATCGGGAATAATGACGGCTTGGCTCAATGCAAGAGGATGGGAGAAATTATGGTTCCATGTAGCCGAACAGACATACAGGATTTTGACCATCGGACCTACGACATTCATAATTATGTTCATAATAGCAATGGTTACCGCGTTGCTCGGAACATTCCTTTCATTGCATAAAATACGCAAACTTTCGCCCTCCGAAATAATTCGCAGAGGACAAATAAAGTAAAGGAGAAGAGCAGATGCAAGTAAAAAATCTTGTAAAGAATTACAAATTGAAAAGCGGAGTAGTCGAAGCGTTAAGGAATATAAGTTTTGACCTTGCGGACAGCGGAATGGTATTTGTTTTGGGCAAGTCGGGCAGCGGAAAGAGTACTCTTTTGAATGTATTGTCGGGCATGGACTCTTTCGACGAGGGAGATATAATATTTCACGGAAAGAGTCTGAAAGGATATACGGCAAAGGAATACGACGATCACAGAAGCAATCATTGCGGATTTGTGTTTCAGGAATACAATCTCATCCCCGAACTCAATGTAGAAGATAATATCGGACTTGCGCTCGATATAGGCGGAGACAAAGAAGGCAGAAACAAGATAGGTAAAGTATTGAAACTCGTGGGACTCGAAGGGTACGAAAAGAGGAAGGTTACGGAGTTATCGGGAGGGCAAAAACAGAGGATAGCGATAGCGAGAGCGATAATAAAGGAACCCGAGATAATATTTGCGGACGAGCCGAGCGGGGCGTTGGACAGCGAAACGGGCGGAGAGATATTCGGTATATTGAAGGAGTTATCGAAAGAAAAACTCGTGATAGTGGTGACGCACGACAGAGAGAGCGCGGAAAGATACGGAGACCGAATAATCGAGTTATCTGACGGCAAGATAAAGTCCGACAGCAAAGCGGGATATAAAGCGGAAGAAAAAACAGAGGACGAAAAGAAGCCGAAAAAGTCCGCAATGCCTATAAAGTTTGCATTGAAAATAGGCTGTGGAAATTTCAAGTATCATCCGATAAGACTTGCAGTCACTGTTTTACTCGCAATGATAGCCTTTGTGTTTTTCGGAATTTCTTTCATTCCCGTAGTCAACAATAACTCGGTTATCATGTATGACACGATGAAAAAGAACGGTATAACTCAAAGCACGCTCCGAAAATATCGTCAAGGCGAATACTATGCCGATAGAATACCGATAAGCGGATCCGATTTCGGAAGCCTCGAAAATAAGTACGGCGCGCTTCTTCCCGTAGCCAAATGCGCGAAAGGGGTCGAAAATCTCGGTGACGACTATCCCGAAGAAATTTATTATGAGGGACTGCCCGTGGGATATACCGTCATAGATGAAGCCGCTCTCGGCAAATTCGGTTTTTCTCTCGACGGAAAGTTGCCCTCTTACGGCGACGAGATCGCGATAACAAAATATACCGCCGAGACGCTTTCCCGATACGGCTTTCAAGAGGATCCGAGGAACCAAACTCTTGTCGTTGACGGCAAGGAGTTTACGATATGCGGAATTATCGATACAAAGATAGATAAAAAATATCAAGACCTCAAAGCCACGCAATACAGCGAGACTTTGGCTCAACAATTTTCCGACGAATTGATTAACGGCGCGCATTTGCTCTTGTTCGTAAATGACCTTGCGCCTTATGTCGATGCGACTTCGATAAAGGGAAGCAACATGCTTATAGCTTTTCCCGATGACGAGTATAAACAATTACCCAATGTTGACAGAGTCGGACTTTTTTCTCAAATCCCCGAGAATGATATTGTGACCTTAAACAGCGACGACGGCTTTTATTTTCCCTCGTCGTTGATACTCCAAGTGTTGTCGCGTTACGATGCTTCGTTTCAAAAGAAATTCGTCGAATACATAGTCGAACGCAACGGCGACTCAAATTTCTCAGTAAGCGATCGATTGGTATTCGACCTCATCGAGGAGCATAAAGAGGAGTTTATAGGCGGCTTGAGCGTCAACTTTCACCTGACGCTATACAACTATTCGTTCCGCTCGTTGCTGAAAGGCTTTTATTTCGATAACGGAAAAAGCCGAGATTTTATTGCGGACAAAAGCGTTTACGACGAGATCTATGCGCAAATAGGCGGGATATACGATTATTGCGTGATCCCGACGACCTCTATGTCCGTCAAAACTTTGTCCGAACTTACGGACGCTCATGAGGAAATCTATTTCGGATTGGATAATTATGTCGTTCAAACCGTATCCGATATCGTTAGTAATATAAATACGCTCCGAAAAATCCTCACCGCTCTTTCCGTCGTCTTTGCGGTATTTTCGATAGTGTTACTGCTGAATTTTATGTCGCACAGCATTTCGGACAAGACGAGTACGATAGGTATTATCAAATCTCTCGGCGGCAGTAATTTCGGACTTATAAAAATTTTCGTCTGGGAAGGAATAGTCGTGGGAGCCTTGATTTTCGGTGTTTCACTCATTATGCTCGCGTTGACGGGGTGGTTTTTCAGTATGTATTTCAGCGCGTTATTCGGCACCGTCTATGTCGCGGTTTTTGCTCTGAATTTGCCGATCGCCTTGATCCTGTTCGGCGTGATAATAGTATTTTCCGTGATAGGTTGCCTCTTGCCGATAATAAAACTTTGCCGCTTGAAACCCTTGGAATATATGAATAAGGCATTATGATCCCCGAATAAATCATTAATATAAACTCCTGTATTTTAATAAGATTATAAAGCAAACATTACAAAAAGACGGCTCGGAATTTCTTTCCGCGCCGTCTTTTTTTGTCTCGATGATATATTTTTCGGAATATGCGTTGACATAATCGCCCCTTTGGAATTATAATTAAAAAGAAGATACCCAAGAAGGAGTAAAACATGAAAAAATTCAATCGGGTCTGTATTTTGTTGTTGCCTGTGATCTTGATGCTCTTGGGATTGGGTATCGGTTACAAGACGGCGAATGTAGAAGATGTGTCATACGCATTGGCGGAACAACTTCCTCAAACGGGAGAGGGCGGCAAGGTTTACAACCTTCCCGTCGAGAAAAATAACGGTACATATTATTTAGCCGATTACACTCGCAACATATTTATGGAAAACGCCCGCAACTCTCAAACGGAAGCCTACGAGTATACAAGTCTGACGGGAAAGTTCGACGATACCATGGCGGTGACGGTGTACGGTACTCTGATAAGAGCGTATGATTTTTATGCCGACGCCGCAAACACGGGTTATTCCTGGAAAGGGATCAACGGTAAAAACGATAATATCTCGGGTAATTTCCCGCAAAATAACGAGATACCTCTGTATGTACTCATGCATTACGGAGATAAATACGAGAACGCAAATTGCGGCTACTACGAGGATTATAATTGCGCTTTTATGTATGTGGGAGACGGCAAACCCGACGGCTCGCTATATATGCAAGGCAAGGCGGCGGATGTTATTGCGCACGAGTATCAACACGCGATAAGCGATTTTGCGGCGGCTCACGGAAAGGGATTGGAATATCTCAACGAGACGGGCGCGATAAGCGAAGCCGTCTCGGATATTTTCGGGAGTCTGATAGAAGGACACGGCATTGACGAAGAGGCTTTTTGGACTATGGGAGAGAACGCCGTTCCCGAGGATAAAACTTTTTTGAGAAGCATAAAATTACCTTCGAACGGCTATGTTATGCATATTAGCGATGAAGCGATGCTTTGTCATCTCGGCGGAGACCATTACAAACACGGATGCGACAACGGCAACACTCACTACAACAGTACCATTCCGACTCATGCGCAGTACAGAATGTGTCAATACATGCCCGAGTATTTTACGAGAGAGATCGTGGGAAAACTCTGGTTTTCCACATTGAAACTTTTGTCCCGAACTTCGGATTTCGAGGATTTTGCCCGACAGATGATAAAAGCCTCTCAACAAATCGGCTTGTCGCCCGAGGCGCAACAGACGGTAGAGGATTGTCTGTTCGAACGCGGTTTGATAAAGACGGATACGCCTACTCATATTGTGACTTTCGTCGATGACGACGGTTTTCTTATCGAAAAGATAACGGTAAAGCACGGCGAGGGAGTAAAGCACGCGCCCTCGCTTGACAGTATACACGAAAGCCAAGGAGAGCAGTATTTTGCGGGATGGGATGGCGATATAGACTGCGTAGAGAGCGATATTACCGTCTATCCTCAAAGAGAGTTTCGCCCTTACTATGTGACAGTCAATTTCTTGTGCGACGGGCAGACAGTAAAAACGGAGAGAGTGGCATACGGTGAATCCGCCTCTTCTCCCGCCGTTTTCAAAGACAGCACCGAGGAATTCGATTATACCTTTATCGGTTGGGACAAAGATTTTTCTTCATGCACTCAAGATATGGAAGTGAACGCGCTGTTCTCTTCGACTCAAAGGAAATACAAAGTCGTATTCTCTTACGGCGAAACCCAAGAGTTCGAAGTCGTTTACGGACAAGATATTCCTTCTTTCCAACCGCAAAAGAAAGGCTATATCTTCGAGGGCTGGTTCCTCGACGAGAATTATGAAATTCCCGTCGGAAGTCGGGTAGAGGGGAATATGACCGTTTATGCAAAATGGAGCAAAGACTCCTCGTTAAGCACCTCGGAGATAATTTCCATAATAGCGACTCCCATAGTTACCTTCGCACTCATCGCGATAGTCATGCTCATAATAAGAAAAACAAAACGCCCGACAAATAAACGGTAAACTTTCATAATGCCCGACGAGTAGGCAATGGAGCCATGAAAAAAAAGCATAATAAAAAACGGAGCGGTAATCGAGGATTACAACTCCGTCTTTTTTTCAATATCGGTGTGTTATTGTTTTTTCTGTAACGAGTCTCTTATCTCTTGGAGAAGAGCGAGTTGCTTTTCTTCGATCGTAGGCTCGGGCGCGGGAGCAGGCTCGGGTGCGGGAGCGTCCTTCGCTTTTTCGGCTTGTTTCTTTGCCTTGAGTTCTTCGGCATGTTGATGAGCCTTGTTTATAGCCTTTATGATGAGGAAGAGAACCAAAGCGATGAGCAAGAAGTTGATTATCGCGGTTATAAACGAGCCCCAATCGATGTAGATCGAGTTGGCAAGGTCTACTTCTTTTACGATTTGACCCGATGCATTTACGACGTCTATTTCCGCTTTATGCAAATATGTATAGATGTTTTCGAGTCCCTTTCCGCCTGTGATGAGGTACAATACCCAATTGATGATCGGCATCAGAATTTGATTGGTAAGAGCCGTCACGATAGCGCTGAAGGCTCCGCCGATGATCACGCCGACAGCCATGTCAACGACATTTCCGCGGGCAATGAAATCTTTGAATTCTTTGAAAAATTTCATACGTTAATCTCCTTTTTGTATTCGAGTATAATATTAGCACCTCTCGGCGAAATTGTCAATTATATTTTGACAAATTACCAATCTTGTTTTTTGAGGGTATGAGATTTTATATCGTCGTAGTAGTCAAAATATTCTTGTTTGAACTTTGCCGTTGTTTTGGGGGAATAGCCCGTCATTTCCTCGAGTTCTTCGACGGTAAAATCCGACATAGAGACTTCGCCTTCGAAGTCCTCGAATACGCTCATAAGACTGCGTTTTGTATGTTTTTCACTCATTATGTTCGGCTCCTTTCGCCAAAAAATTTTATACGATTTCAACGAAAAAGTCAAGTTATTTTTTTGCGATAAAGAAACAGGCTATGGTATTGGGACCGCAATGCACTCCGAGAACGGGGTCGATATATCCGATTTGAATCTCGAGGTCGGGCATTTTTTCTCGGACGAGTTCCTTTGTGTGTTCCGCGTCCTCGAGGCAATCCGAATGTCCGATATACAGGATCTGAGACTTGGATTTATCGATATTTTTGCAAATTTCTTCGGCGATCTTGAACAGCGCGCGTTTTCTGCCTATGACTCTTTCGGCTGCGACGAGTTTTCCGTCGGCGTCGGTATTTATTATGGGCTTTATCTGAGCGATACTTGCCGCCAGATAGGCTATTTTGTTCAGTCTGCCGCCTTTGAACAGATAGTACAGGTCGTTGACGGTGAACCATTGCTCCACTTTAAGACGGTTTTGTTTTACCCAAACTTCCACGGTTTCGATATCCGCGCCCATTTCCCGCATTTTGACGACGTTTTTGATTATTATTTGCATTCCGTACGAGGCGAGAAGGGTATCGACGGCGATTATTTTACGCTCGGGAAATTCTTTTTTCAGGCGTTCTGCGGCATTGACGGCGTTGTTGAAGGTCGAACTCAAGCCCGAAGAGAAGGCGAGATAAATCAAATCGTTTCCCTTTTGCAACTCTTCTTTGAATGTTTCGTAAAAGGTCTCGGGCGCGATACAACTTGTCATGAATTTCGTCTTTTGTCTGAGCTTGTCATAGAAAGCGGCGAAGTCCGAATCGGTGCCGTTAAGCATATCTTTGGCTTCTCCCTCTTCGGTGATGTAATTCAGCGGCAACACTTTGATGTCAAGTTCGCGCGTTTCGGCATAAGTGAAATTCGCGGCGGAATCGGTATAAATTTGATAGTTCATGTTATAAAAGCCTCCTGAAAAGCAATTCATACAGATTATATTTTATTACAACGATATTTGTCTACCTACAGATAGGAGTTTATACTATAATAAAAAAAATTCCGAAGTAGACAAAATTTTTGCCACTCTACCGTCGGTAGAGTGGCTTTTTTGTTGCATTTTCGCAAGTTTTATGTTATTATAAGCCTATGGATAATTTGAATTTATGTTTTGCAGCCAATCTTGCCGCGTTGAGGAAGAGCGCGGGCATGACTCAATTGGAACTTGCCGAAAAATTGAATTATTCCGATAAGGCGGTTTCCAAATGGGAAAGAGGAGAGTCCATTCCCGATATTGCCGTTCTCATGCAGATAGCGGAGTTGTTCGGAGTTACCGTGGACTATCTTATGACGGATATGAGCGAGGCTCCCGCCGACAAGGGCGCAATACCCGAAAAGCAAAAGCACAGATGGCTTGCCAACAGGATACTTATAATGGCTATTGCCGTGGCGGGGATATGGGTGGTTGCCGTGCTTTTGTTTGTCGTGCTTAAGATTTTTCTGCCCGACCTTGCAAAGTCCTGGCTTTGTTTTGTCTATCCCGTACCCATAAGTTGCATCACGCTGTTCGTACTGAATTGCATTTGGGGCAAGAAGTGGTTCGGATATATACTTATATCGATTTTTATTTGGACGGTGCTTGCCTTGATTTATCTGCAAGCCTATCCCAAAGCGAATTGGATGATCTTTTTGGTGGGAGTTCCCTTGCAAGTGATCACCGTGCTGGCTTCGGGCATAGTCAAGACAAAAAAGAACACAAAAAAGAATACAAAAAAGGATCCCGAATAGGAAATTCAAAAGCGCGGAGTCAACTTCGGGCTTTTAATTTACCTCGGCATTTTTGTTAATTCGACTGTAATTTTGCTTTATATCGATTTTTATCGTATATTAAATATTGACAAAAGAGGGCAAAATATTATATAATTGCATTATGAGAGATTTACCCGATGATAATGAAGAGTCTACGATAGTCGCTTGCGCAACTCCGATCGCGCCTTCCGCAATATCGGTAATACGCATAAGCGGAGCGGCGGCGGGAACGCTTTTGAAGCAAATGACGGGACTTGACCATCCGCCCCACGGAGTCATGAAAAAATGCACTCTTTGCACGGGAGAACTCAAAGACAGCGTCATGGCGGCTATGTTTTATTCTCCCAAGTCTTATACGGGAGAAGATTCGGCGGAATTGTATACTCACGGTTCTCCGATAGTCGTAAAGAGCGTCATTAAATTTTGCCTCTCTCACGGAGCGCGTCTTGCCGAGGGCGGAGAGTTTACGCGAAGAGCCTATCTCAACGGGAAACTCGACTTGTCCGGGGCGGAGGGCGTAAACGATATAATTCATGCCGAAACGGTGGGACAGGTAAACGCCGCGTATTCCGTCGCCGAGGGCAATCTTTACAAGAAATGCAAGGCGATCTCGGATAAGATAACGGCAGTTGCGGCGGCGTTGACCGCGGGACTCGACTATCCCGAAGAGGGCGTCGAACTCGGCGAGGAAAGGAATTTGAAAAACGAGATAAACGCCGTTGAAAAAGAGTTGACTGTACTTACGGACAGTTACGACGTCGGTCGCAAGATAGGCGAGGGCATAAGAGTCGTTCTCACGGGCAAAGTCAATGCGGGCAAATCTTCTCTTTTCAATGCCTTGCTCGGTTCCGACAGAGCGATAGTCGACGAAAGCGAGGGCACGACGCGGGACAGCATAGACGCGGTAATGGAATATTGCGGAGCCAAATATCTTCTTACCGATACCGCGGGCTTGCGCATGACGGACGACGGTGTGGAGAACAAGGGCATCGACAGAGCCAAAAAACTTGTTGCAGAGGCGGATATCGTGATCGAAGTGTTGGGCAAGGACGATAAAAGCGCAACAACTTTGGGCGAAACGATAAAGGTGCGTCCGCGCGCCGATGAGGGAATAACGCCCGAGGACGGCGAGTTGTCCGTTTCGAGCAAGACGGGCGCGGGAATAGACGCTCTTAAAGAGGAGATCCGCAAAAGAGTCGACGAAAAAGGGCTTATCCCGAAAAGCGACGTCATCGTCAATTACAGGCACTATGCCGCGTTGAAGAATTGTTTGAGCGCGATAGAGGAACTTGCAAAAGACTACGACTTCGTCACCGAGGATATAAAGACGGTGCATTTGAGAGACGCTCTCGACGAGTTGGGGAAGATCACGGGGCTTATAGGAAGCGAAGAGGTGTTGGACGAAGTGTTTGCATCTTTCTGTGTGGGAAAATAGGAGAAGAAATGTCGGGGATCAAAGTTATATGCGACAATAAAAAAGCGAGATTCGATTATTTCGTATTGGATTCTTTCGAGGCGGGCATTGTGTTGACGGGCAACGAGGTAAAGAGCGTTGCCGAGAAAGGAATATCGCTGAACGATTGTTTTTGTTTTATTTCGGGCGGGGAGTTATGGCTCAAAAACTGCCATATCACGCCTTATGATAAAGGTAATTTTCAACTTGACAGCAGACGCGACAGAAAACTTTTGCTTCACCGAAGCGAGATCGACCGTCTTGCGGGAAAGATAAACGCCAAGGGATTTACTCTCGTACCGTTGAAGGTGTATTTCAAGGGCAATAAGGCGAAGGTGGAACTCGGGCTGTGTCAAGGTAAAAAACTTTACGACAAACGCGAAACTCTAAAGAAAAGAGATGTCGAAAGAAGAATTCGGAGGGAATTATTCTAAAGGAGCTTTTCTTATGTTGGATAAAGAAAAAAAACAAATTGAAAAGGAACTGTCTGCGGAACTTGCGGAGATAATCAAAGAGGGCAATGCGGATGTGGAGCGAGTCAAGTATTTGATAAGCGTGGGCGCCGATATAAACTATTCGGGGTTCAAGCCCATGCACTATGCGACGAAACGCAAACAATTCGAAGTGATAGACGCGCTTATCGACGCAGGCGCGTTGAACTATCCGAGGAACATAGAACTCGTCGCTCACGTCTGCGATTATCGCGATTTCGACGATGTTGCCGAAGAGCGTTTTTTCGAGCTTATAGAAAAGTGTCTTAAAATCGCGGGTACGAAAGAGGAGTATCTTGCGCCTTATGTAAATTGTATGCTTGTAAACGGCAAGAGCGAGAAACTCGTGACGGCGGGATTCAGGTTCAGAATGACGGAGTCGGAATTTGCCGCGCTTGTGTATCCGCGCGCCATCTACGAAGTCATAGAATTCCGACAAATCAAGAGTCTCGAATTTATAAACAGGAATTTGAATTGGATAAATCAACAGACTTTGGATGACGCCGTTCTTACGGGCGAGACAGCCGTCGTGCGTTATATTTTCGAACATTCCGAACTTGTCCCTTCCAACAAAGTCATTTTGCGACCTTTGGAGCCTAATATGGACTTTTTGGTAAGGACGAGATTGGAGCAAATAAAACAGAAAAAAACAGGTTAAACAGGAGATAAAGTCAAATGATACAGAACATCGTAAATTACAAAAATTATTTTTTCGACACTGTAAAAAAGATACTTGCGACTCCGAGTCCCACGGGATATTACGAGCAAATAGAGCCCCTCATGCGCGCTTATGCCAAGGAAGCGGGCGCAAAGTACGAAGTCAACAACAAGGGGTCCATGATTTTTACAATATCGGGGAAGTCTCATGACAGGGCGATAGGATTGTCGGCTCATTGCGACACTTTGGGGCTTATGGTAAGGAGCATAAGCGCAAACGGAGATATACGTTTTACATGTTTGGGCGGCGTTTGCCTCAACAATCTCGACGGCGAATATTGTTTTATCCACACCCGAGAAGGAAAAGATTACAGAGCCACCGTCTTAACGCTGAGTCCCAGCGTACACGTCTTTCCCGATGCGAGGGACAGGCTCCGCAACGAGGAGAATATGTATATTCGTC
The DNA here is from genome assembly GCA_947581755.1 of uncultured Clostridia bacterium. Lineage (GTDB taxonomy): Bacteria > Bacillota > Clostridia > Christensenellales > Pumilibacteraceae > CANPVN01. The sequence continues at coordinate 23,658 of CANPVN010000007.1, forward strand.
TCGATGAAAAGGTACATTGCGCGGATGACGTTCTCGCTCTCGGCATCCGAGCGGGCGATTATGTCTTTTTCGACACGAGAACCGAGGTGGTAAACGACTTTTTGAAGTCTCGTTTCATTGACGACAAGGGCAGCGTGGCGGTATTGCTCACCGTTGCCAAGATAATGAAGGACAGCGGATATGTTCCCGAATACGACGTCAAATTCATGTTCGATATGTTCGAAGAGGTGGGTCACGGCGGAGCCGTCGTACCCGAAGGAATTTTTGCTCTTCTTGCTCTCGACATGGGTTGCGTGGGCTTGGATTTACAGGGAAACGAATATAAGGTATCTATATGCGCGAAAGACAGCGGCGGTCCTTACGATTACGGCTTCACCACTTTTCTCATCGATAGAGCGAAGGAACTCAAACTCGACTATGCGGTGGATATTTTCCCCAAATACGGTTCCGACGTAGGCGCAATGTGGAGAGGCGGAAACAATGTTCGCGGCGCGCTCATAGGCAGCGGAGTACAGGCGTCTCACGGATTGGAGAGGACGCATTTCGACGGAATAGCGAACACGATAAAATTGTCGTTGGCGTATATAGAGCGCGCCTCCGAGTTGATAATATAAGGGCAAGGGAAAAAGCATAAAATGATTTTTGTAAACGGAGTCAGTTTGCAGTTCGGAAGCAGAGTGTTGTACGAGAATGTCAACCTCAAATTCACCGAGGGTAATTGTTACGGCATCATAGGCGCGAACGGAGCGGGGAAGTCCACATTTTTGAAGATTCTTACGGGAGAACTCGAGCCGAACAAGGGCGAAGTCACGATAAAAAAGAATTGTCGAATGAGCGTTCTGAACCAAAACCAAAACGCTTTCGACGATCTCACCGTGTTGGATACCGTGATGAGCGGGCACGCGAGACTCATGGAAGTGGCAGCCGAGCGTAACGCGCTTTATGCCAAAGAGGATTTTACCGACGCCGACGGAGAGAGGGCTGCCGAACTCGAAGGAGAGTTCGCCGAACTCGGGGGATACGAAGCCGAGTCCGACGCAGAGACATTGCTTGCGGGGATGCAGGTGCCTTCGGAATTGAATTTCAAGTTGATGCGCGACGTAGACCCCAAAATAAAGGTCAAAATTTTGTTGGCGCAGGCTCTTTTCAAGACTCCCGAGATACTTATATTGGACGAGCCGACGAACAATCTCGACGCCCGAACGGTAAAATGGCTCGAGGAATATCTCGAGACTTTGGAAAATTCCGCGATAATAATAGTTTCGCATAACAGGTATTTTTTGAATAAGGTATGCACGCATATTTGCGACGTGGATTTCAAAGAGATTCGGATGTACACGGGAAACTACGACTTTTGGTACGAGACAAGCCAACTCATTCAAAGACAGATAAGAGAGCAAAACAAAAAAATGGAAGCGCGCGCCAAGGAACTCAATGAGTTTATAGCGAGATTCTCGGCAAACGCGGCAAGAAGCAGACAGGCAACATCGCGAAAGAAAGAACTCGAAAAGATAAGTCTCGAGGAGATAAAGCCCTCGAGCAGAAAATATCCTTATGTGGATTTCAAATTCGAACGCGAGATAGGAAACGAAATTCTTACGGTGGAGGATCTCACCAAAAAGGGCTTTTTCGAAAAAGTTTCCTTTACCGTCAAAAAAGGCGACAAGATAGCGTTTTTGTCGGAGACAGCCCCTTCGGTTTCGATGCTGTTCGATTGCATAATGGGGAAGGCGCAACCCGACTCGGGAAAGATAAAGTGGGGACAGACTATAATTCCCGAATATTTGCCGCATTTTTACGACGATCTTTTCGACGGTTGCGATTTGACTCTCGTGCAGTGGATAGACAGATTTTCCAAGGAGCATTATGAGGAATATCTGCGAGGTTGGTTGGGCAGAATGTTGTTTTCGGGACAGGAAGCGCTCAAAAAAGCGAGCGTGCTTTCGGGCGGCGAAAAGATAAGGTGCATGCTTGCGAAGATGATGCTTGCGGGCGCGAATTTTCTTATTTTCGACGAGCCGACAAATCATCTCGATCTCGAGAGCATAACCGCGCTCAACAAGGGCATGGTTAATTTCAAGGGCAATATGCTGTTCATAACTCAGGACGAGGAAATAATCGCCACCGCTTCTAACAGGATAATAGAGATAGACGGCGGAAAGAAGAGTTTCGACCGAGATATAGGTTACGATGAATATCTCGATATAAAATATAATTCATAAGAAGTACGGCAAGGAGGAATAAAGTATAAAATGACGCACCAGACAGTAATTGTGATCGATTTCGGAGGGCAGTACAACCAACTCATCGCCAGAAGGGTGCGAGAACAAAACGTATATTGTTTTCTCAAACCTTCGACTACCGTTACAATGGAAGAGATCAAACGCCATAAACCCATAGGCATCATTTTTACAGGCGGACCCAACAGCGTTTACGAAGAGGGTGCGCCCACTATCGATAAAGAGATTTTCCAACTCGGCATACCCATTTTGGGGATATGCTACGGTTGCCAACTCATAGCGCATCTTTTGGGCGGAAAAGTTTCCGTGGGACCTCGCGAGTACGGCAAACGCACGCTCGAGGTGATAGGCGGAAAACTTTTCGACTCCGTTCCCCAAACCAGCGCGGTGTGGATGAGCCATACCACTTTTGTGGAACAGTTGCCCGAAGGCTTCGTTGTAAACTCCAAGACCGAAAGTTGTCCCGTTGCAGGCATCGAAAATCCCGAAAAGCAATTTTACGGCGTGCAATTCCACCCCGAAGTCATGCATACCGAATACGGCGCGAAGATACTTCGGAATTTTCTTTATAATGTGTGCGGCGCTCTCGGAGATTGGACTATGAGTAATTTTACGGCGGACGCGATAACCAAACTCAAAGTAAAACTCGAGGGCAAAAAAGTTCTTTGCGCGCTTTCGGGCGGCGTTGACAGCGCAGTGGCGGCGACTCTCGTCGCAAAGGCGTGTCCCGATCTTATATGCGTTTTCGTGGATCACGGACTGCTCAGAAAGGGCGAAGCCGACGAAGTGGAAAGAGTATTCAAAAAGGAGCGGGGATTGAACCTCATTCGCGTAGACGCTTCCGAAAGATTTCTTAAAAAGTTAAAGGGAGTCACCGACCCCGAGAGAAAACGCAAGATAATAGGCAAAGAATTTATCTCTGTCTTTGAAAAAGAAGCCAAAAAGATAGGGAAAGTCAATTATCTCGTTCAGGGCACTATCTATCCCGACGTCATAGAAAGCGGAAAAGGACAGTCCGCGGTAATAAAGAGTCACCATAATGTGGGAGCGTTGCCCGATGTTATCGACTTCGACGAGATTGTCGAACCTTTGCGCGACCTCTTCAAGGACGAAGTAAGACAATGCGGTTTCGAACTCGGTCTGCCTCGCTCAATAGTAATGCGTCAACCTTTCCCCGGCCCCGGTCTCGCAATACGAATCATAGGAGAAATAACTCCCGAAAAACTCGAAATACTCCGAGAAGCGGACTATATTTTCCGCGACGAGATAGCGCAAGCGCGCCTCGACGAACAAATTTGGCAGTATTTTACCGTTTTGACCAACCTTCGCAGCGTCGGAGTAATGGGCGACGAAAGGACTTATGATTATACTTTGGCGTTAAGGGCGGTTACAAGCGTGGACGGAATGACCGCGGATTGGGCGCGAATACCCCACGACGTCCTCGAAAAAATAAGCAACCGCATAGTTAATAACGTCCGTAACATCAATCGCATTGTGTACGATATAACCTCAAAACCACCCTCAACCATAGAGTGGGAGTAACCGCCGATTCTGTTTTATCCCAAAGTTCTCGGAACCCCTTCCGAGAACTTTTTTTGTAAAAAATTTTTCGGAACTATTGACAAAACATATTAAGTGATATATAATATAGTAAATTTGATATTTTTATAATTATACAGTAAAAAAATCCACAAGTATATAAGATAATTTTTACAGAAAAAAATATAAAAGGTGTAAAAAATTCAGGAGGTTGTAAATATGCGCAAAAAGATCGTAATTATTGCGGCAACAATTTTGCTTGCGATAAGCGTTATAGCCGTTGTCGGATGCAAAGCAAAGGAATGGGAGATAGAAGTTCGGGATGACATAATATTTTGGGACGAAGTCAAGGGCGCGGAAAAATACATAATAGATATAAACGGCAATACATTCGAGAGCCAAACGAATAGTTTTGACGCTTTTTCCGTGTTTGATGAATATCGGGAATACAATATACTCGTAATAGCGGTAAGAGAAGGCAGAGAATTGAAGCGACGGGGAATTTCATATTACCTGCCGATGCCCGAAGGGCTTGAAATCAAGGAAGTCAACAAAGGGGTGTTTGGTCTTTATGCTCCCGAACCGACGCAAGTTAAAGGGAAGTTGATAATGCCCATTAAAATCGAAGAGAAAGAGATAAAAAAGATAGCATACAAAGGATTTTCTGGATGCGAAAACTTGACGGGATTATTGTGCAAAGACGCAATAAGCATATCGGATTATTTATTTTCGGGCTGTGCGGGATTAAGGAAAGCGGAATTTCGCAATTCTGCCGAGGATTTTTTCGCGTATTCGGCGTTTTACGGATGCGAAAAATTGGAAGAGGTAATTTTGTCCGACGGAGTAAAAAAAATAGATACGAAGGCATTCGAGGGATGCGTCGCTTTGAGGAAAATACCGCTTGACAAAAATATGTATATAGGGAACGCCGCTTTTAAGAATTGCGTCTCATTGAAGGAAATAAAATTGTCGGACAAACTCGAAAATATCGGCAGTGAGGCATTTTACGGTTGTTGCGGATTGAGTTCCGTGGAAATACCCAAAGGAGTCAAAACGATAGGAACAGAAGTTTTCGGCAATTGCGCGGAACTTATGAGTCTCGGCGTCGAAGAAGGAAACGAAAAATATCGAAGCGAGAATAATTGCATAATAGAGAAGGGTGTCGAAAAGATTGTTGCCGCATGCAACGGAAGTCTTATACCGACGAGTGTAAAAATTATCGGCGAAAAAGCGTTCAGCGGCTGTACCTTCGATAAGATCACGGTTCCGGGAAACGTCAAAAGGTTGGAAAATTTTTCGTTTACCAAATGCGGCGAATTGCAAGAATTGAAATTGAGCGAAGGAATAGAAATATTGGGCTCCGAAAAAGGGACTATTTCTTGTATAATATATTTCTGCGATAAGATAGAAGAAATCGAAATACCGACATCTGTCAATGAAATAAAAAACGGAGCAATAAGCAGCGGAAAAAGTTTGAAAAAAGTGACGGTGAAGGCAGACAACAAAAATTACAGAAGTGAAAATAACTGTATAATACGAAAAAGCGATAACGAACTTATATGCGGCTGTGGCGCGAGTGAAATTCCGAAAGGCATTAAAATAATAGGGGAAAACTCCTTTTCTTATTCGGCGTTGAAAGAGATCTTTATTCCCCAAGGCGTTGAAAGGATAGGAAACTGCGCTTTTTGGAATAGTTTCTTGACAAAAGTCGAGTTGCCGAAAGGATTAAAAATAATATCGGATGAAGCATTTTACGGTTGCAATAATATGGAGAAAGTCATAATACCTTCAGGCGTGGAATACATAGGACACCTCGCTTTTACAGGCGTTAAAATAAGGAATGTTATAATATGCGGTGAGGTAAAACAAATTTCAGTGGGAGCGTTCGATACAAGCCGAGAGAATGAAAAAGCCAAAATACGTCCCAATCCATTGAATGTAATATTGCCTGATAATATAGAAATAATCGATATTTCGGCGTTCTGTTATGCGGATATTTATACTTCGGCGACAGAAGAATGGCCTTTTCACACCGCAGATGACTGGGATTACTTATCCAAAGAGGTCAAAAATTGTGTATTCGGTTATGATGAAGGGATCCCTTATGTAGACAGTGTAGTTTATAATACGGAAGGAAATAAAACATTGGTCGGAGAAAGACGAAAATTATACGGAGACGAGTATTTGATTCCATACAGAGAAGGATACACTTTCGAGGGGTGGAGCCTGAAAAAAGACGGAGAAATAATAGTGGGCAAACATACGGGTAAACGCATGACGATCGATGGCGATTACAACGAAGGCGAGGAAACGGTATATCTGACATTCAAAGCGGAAGATATATCCGATATTCCCTCGGGCGCCGTCCTTTATGCCGTCTGGACAAAAAATAATTTGTAAAAAACGGTTAAAAACCGCAAGGAGGAAAAAAATGAATAAGAAAAAAATACAAATCATTGCGATAATCGCAATGGCAATCATGCTGATAACAGCATGTCCGCTCCTTTTCAAAGGAACAACTGTAATGGAAACACATGCGCAAGAAAAAGTAAATTATGTTTACGAAAATGCTTATTATATAAGCGATTCAACAATAGACTGTAGTCTTATACCACCGGAAAATAAAGAAGAGATTTCCAGTGTGGGAATTTTTGCAACAGAAGCCGAATATTCGGGTTATAAAGATTGTTCGATAATCTTCGAAGTTCATGAAAAAATAGATTATGTGATTGCCAATTATTTGGAAATTATTTTTTCCGAAATGAAGAAAAACAATTGCAGGATCATGTTTATATCTTATACCGATGAAATTAAATATTGGCCATACACAGATTTTTTGGATTATGTCGATATTCATATAAATCAAGATCTCGAATCGGTATTTATCAATAATGTGTTATATCAAATATTTTTGGCTTGCCAAAAACATGCCAAAATAAATAATTGTACAATAATAGTTGATGAAAATTTCGGTCAAGGAATAGAAAACGGTTTTAAAGAATGCGATTTCTTTTATTACTATTTTATTCCTTATATCAGAGAAGTTTACATGGATGACATAAAAAGAGGGAAGACAAACGAAGATGTACTAATAGAGAATAATATAAAACTATTTTATATCGACACCAACAAAGATGTTATATATGACATAGTTAATAAAACGGATATATCTGAGGTTGATTATTGGGATTTTGATATTTTATTACCAAATGAACATATTTTTGCAATCGGAAAAGATATTATGGGAAAAGGGAAGCCTTGGATAGAAAAAATTATAGCCATGCGAGAACGTCTGTTATTATCTATCGAAATGTATATATATACAGAAGGATTTGTTTTAGAAGAAGATTATGAAAATTTTTATCGTTTTTCGGTAGTGCCTTCTCTGTATTATGTGATAAAAGACTTTCTTGACGATAATGACTTAATAGATTATAACAATTGGGGCGGAGCGTGTGAAATAAATTATATACCATCTAATTCTATTTTTTGGGGTGCATGGACGCTCTATTTTTACGATGAAATGGAAGACGATGTGGAAACGGTAAAACCTTTTGCTTATTTTTTAAATTACTCTCAAAGAACAACCCAAGGTGAAGATGACAGAGGCGTAGACAGACGTTATTATTATAATTATTGATATTAAGAAACAATCGAGTGACATAGGATTAGATGAGTATATATATTTATATGACTAAAAACCGCAAGGAGGAAAAAATGAAAAAGGCATTGGTATTTTTACTTTTTCTGTTATCTTCGGTAATTGTTATAATGGGAATGGGCGGTTGTTCAAAGAAAATACTATCGATTCCCGACGGGTTGATGATCAACGATGAAGAGATTTTGACTTGGAACGCAGTTCCGAACGCCGAAAAATATGTAATAGATGTTGACGGAGAACAATACGAGAGCAAGACTAACAGTTTCGATACTTTCGAGTTATTCGATAAGGCAAGAGTTTATAACATAAAAGTAATTGCATGCGGGCGAGGCAAATATGTGGATTCGGAATGGTCGCAAGGATATTCCTATGAAATAAAAAAAGTAAAACTCGGTTGTCGATACATAAACGACGACGAAGAACTCGAAATAGTGGTAAGCGATCCCGATGAATGTACGGGCAAAATAATATTGGCGATAGAGTCCGATGATGGAAAAATCGCAAGCAAGATAGGATACGAGTGCTTTAAAAATTTTAAGAAAGTAACTTCCGTATTGATACCCAAATATATAAATACAATTGGCGACAGCGCTTTTTCGGGCTGTACAAGTCTCAAACGGGTTTCCATTTTGACGGAAACAGTAATTGGCGGCTTCGCCTTTTCCGAATGTACGGAGTTGAAACAGATAAATTTATCCGATAACATCGAACAACTCGGATTTGCTTGTTTTCAAGGTTGCAAATCTTTGAAAGAAATAAAATTGCCGAAATGCTTAAATAAAATAAAAGATTATCTGTTCTATGGCTGTGAAAATTTAGAAAAACTTAAAATACCCGCGAATGTCAAAGAAATAAGCGCAAGTTCATTGGCGGGATGTAAAAGATTGAGGGAATTAAGTATCGAAGATAATGAATTATATCGCAGCGAAGGCAACTGTATAATACGCGACAGCGATGATAAATTGATATTGGGTTGCGATGAAAGCAAAATTCCCGAAGATGTAAAAATTATAGGAGAATACGCCTTTTATCAAAGTAATTTGCAAGAAATAGTAATACCGAGTAATGTTGAAACAATAGAAAGCTATGCTTTCTCATCATGCAAGAATTTAAGTAAAATTACACTTTGCGAAGGATTGAAAACAATAAAGCATGGGGCATTTTCGGCGTGCGCGATAAAGGAACTCGAAATACCCGCCTCGGTGGAGGAAATTAACAACATAATAATTAATTACACTGACTTTATTCTTTCCACAAATTATCTTGATGAGTTGAGGGGTTGCAAAAATTTATATAAATTGAAAGTCAAAGAGGGCAACAAAAATTATCGCAGCGAAGGCAACTGTATAATACGCAACAGCGATGATGAGTTGATATTGGGTTGCAACGGAAGTACGATACCGCAAGGAGTAAAAGCAATAAGCGACGGCGCGTTCCGAGAATGTTACGATTTGAAAGAGGTAATTATACCTTACGGTGTGGAAAGGATCGGCAAAGGCGCTTTTTTCGGATGCGTCGGATTAAGACATGTACAACTTGCATCAAGCGTAAAAGAAATAGGAGATGATGCATTCAATATCATTATCCTTGAGAAGGATGAGGGTTACTTTAAAGACTTATACTACAATCCGTTGTCGATAATTTTTCCGAGCGCGCTCGATATAGATTTCCGCTACAATTACGGTATTTACGGATCATCGATATATACGGATGCGAAGGAAAAAAGCGATACGGCAAAAACGACTGTTTTGGGATATGATGAAACCTCTGCTTTGGAAATCCCTGTTTGGGAATCTGTCAATGAAATAATTTACGGATGCGAAATGGAATACGAAAACGGAGTTCCTTATTTGAAAAGTTTGAACTTTCCGAATATGCAAAAAGGATATAGTAAATTTTTGGCGCCATACAGACAAGGTTATACTTTCGAAGGGTGGAGTACTTCCGAGGAGCGATCCGTTATATTGCCTCCGAAAAAGACTCAACTTCCGTTTATGGACGAAAACAAAGTTATAAGTTACGAAGATGCATATATTGCCTTTGACTATGACATAATGAAAGATATTCCCTCGGGCGCCGTCCTTTATGCCGTCTGGACAAAAAATAACAATATTTAAAGTTTAAGAACATACTTTTCCTCCTCCGAGACATCATCAACGCCGCTCTTGGCTGACTTTGGGACAGCGTCACGCTGTCCTTATTTTTACGTGAGATTTTTAATAAATCGATAAATTTTGCTTGATAATATATGGTTATTATGATAAAATAAAACAGAATAGGCGGTAATTAAGAGGCTGCTCTGCATTTTTCATTCAATAAAAAAATGCTCCTTTTGAAAAGGAGCAATTCGCCAATGCGATATGATCAGAATAAATTTTTATTTGAACTCGTCTTGTTATTCTGTACGATCAGTATAACAGATGACAATAGATTTGTCAAACAAAAGAGGTGTAAAAGTGGAAAAATTTTATTTGGGTATGGACATCGGAACGGATTCGGTGGGCATGGCTTGTACGGATGAAAACTATACGTTGTTGAGAGCGCACGGATGTAATTTATGGTCTGTCAGACTATTTGACGAGGCTAAGGATGCGACGGACAGAAGGACAAAGCGTTCCGCGAGAAGAAGATTGCAAAGGCGAAGGCGCAGAATAGAATTTTTACAAGAAGTTTTTGCCGAAGTCGTTGATCCCGCCTTGTTTTTCATAAGGCTCAACAACAGCGGTTTTTGTTTTGAGGATAAGGAAGAGGATTTAAATTCCAAGTATGCGCTATTTGATGATGCGGGATTTACCGACAAAGAATTTTATGATAAATATCCGACGATTTATCATCTCAGAAGCGCCTTGCTTCATTCTCAAAGCAAAGAAGATTGGCGTTTGTATTATCTTGCGTTGCATCATATAATCAAGTACAGAGGTCACTTTTTATTCGAAGGACAAGATCTTAGTTCGATACGTAACTTCGGGGAACTTCTGAAAACTTTCAATGAGGTTTACGGAGACATTTTCGAAGGCTCGGGAGAATTTTTCCCTTTGGATAAGAGCGGAGAAATTGCAAGAATTATAGTCGATTCCGAGCGGCTTAAAGACAAGACTAAGAAATTGCTTGAAATTATAAATTGCGGCGATGATCGAGGAAAGGCTGTAATTACCATGATGCTCGGCGGAAAAGTCAAATTGGATGTTTTATTCGAGGGCAATTACGACGAATCGATATCTTTGAAAGGGATGTCGGAAGAGGAATTCGAGAGCAAGCAAAGTTTGTTGGGCGAGGATTTCGGGCTTCTTGTCGCAATCAAGAATATTTACAATTACGGAGTATTGGAAAAATTATTATGCGGCAATGACGATATATCGAGCGCGATGATCGAGATTTACGAGAAACATCATGCGGATTTGAAGTTATTGAAGTCATTCATACGCGAAAATTGTCCTCGAGCGGTTTATTTCAAAGTGTTCAGATCTCGGGAAAAGGGTAGTTATTCGAGTTACATAGGTTATACCAAGACAAAAAGAGAAAAAGTCAAAGTCAAGAAATGCGCTCCCGATGAGTTCTTCAAATTTCTTAAAAAGGCGATAGCCGAACATAACGATAAATTCGACGAAGATATTTACAATAAAATTCTTGTCGAGATCGAAGCGGGCAATTTCTTACCGAAAATTATAAATGCCGATAACGGAATTTTCCCTTATCAGATAAACCTTTTCGAATTGGACGGAATTTTAAAAAATTTGTGTCGCGATTATCCTTTATTCGGCGCTGCCGACGATAGCGGATTGAGCGCAGCCGACAAAATAAGAAAGATTTTTCTTTTCAAGATTCCCTACTATGTGGGACCTTTGAATAATTACCACGAAGACAAGGGTGGGAACAGTTGGGTCGTCAGAAAGAGCGGAAAAATAACGCCTTGGAATTTCGATGAAATGATAAACTTTTCCGCCAGCAACGAAAAGTTCATTCGCAGAATGACTAATAAATGCTCTTATCTCATCGGCAAAGATGTTTTGCCCAAAAATTCCATTATATATCAAAAGTTCGATACGCTCAATCAAATAAATAAACTGAAGATAAACGAAACGCCGATAACGCCTCAATTAAAGCAGTATATTTTCAACGACTTGTTTTTAAAACATCGAAAGGTTACGGTAAAGATGATAAAAACATATCTCGTTAACCAAGGTCTTGTGGCTCCTACGGACATAAAGGATACGGTTATAGGCGGATTTAACGAGGATATCAAAGCGTCTATGAGTTCTTATGTGCTATTGAAAAGTATATTGGGCGATTATGCGGATACACACCTCGATGTATGTGAAAATATAATTTTATGGCACACACTGAATACGGACAAGAGAATTGTTGAAAAACAGATTATCGAAAAGTACGGCAACGAAGCCGCCGTTATGAGCAATATAAAACGATTGAAAGGATTGTCCTTCAAGGATTTCGGAAGATTATCCGAAGAGTTTTTGTGCAAATTATCGGGCGGAAAGAACGAAGTTACAGGCGCCGATTACACAATTTTGGGGGAATTATATAATACCAACAAAAATCTCAATGAAATAATTTACGACCCCGGGTATTGTTTCGAGAAGGCGATAAAGGAATATAACGGGCAATTATCGGAACAAATCGAATATTCCGATGTGGAGAATTTATATGTTTCTCCCAAGGTACGAAGAGGCGTATGGCAGGCATTGCTTATGGTTGATGAGTATGTTGAAGCCGTCGGCAAGGCTCCCGATAAAATTTTTATCGAAGTGACCCGAGGCGATGGCAAGAAGGAGCAAACAAAGTCGCGAAAAACGATGCTTACCGAACTGTATTCGGCATGTAAGAAGGACATAAAAGAGATCGGAGGATTGCTTGAAGAATTGAATAAGAAGAGCGATCTTGACTTGAGATCGGAAAGATTGTATTTGTATTTCACACAACTCGGAAAGTGTATGTATACAGGGCAACGCATAAATTTAGAGGAACTTACTACCGATTTATACGATGTTGACCATATCATTCCGAGGTCTTTGACAAAAGACGACAGTCTCGATAACAAGGTTTTGGTTTTAAGAACGAAAAACAAAGCAAAGAGCGATACCTATCCCTTGGAATCGGGCTTTACCGATTGCGAAGCATTTTGGAAATTGTTGCGCTCAAAAGAACTTATAAGCGACAAAAAGTTGGCAAGACTTTGCAGAAAAGAGCCTTTGACGGCAGATGATTTTAACGATTTCATTAACAGACAACTTGTCGAGACCAATCAAACCGTAAAAGCGGTGCGAGATCTTCTCGAGCGTAAATTTGCTTCTAATGGCACGCGAATTGTGTTAAGTAAAGCAAAATTCGTCACGGATTTCAAAGAAAGATACAATATAGTCAAATGCCGCGAAGTGAACGATTTACACCACGCAAAGGACGCCTATCTTAATATAGTAGTCGGCAATGTATATGATACGAAGTTTACTTGCGCTTATGATTATTTTTATAAAAAAGGAGCGGAGTTCCGCGAATACAATCTCAAAAAGCTTTTCGATTACGATATAAAAGGAGCCTGGAACGCCCAAAAAAGCTTATCCGAAGTAAAGTCTACTCTCTGTAAAACGGGTAGTATCAAACTTACCAAATATGCTTATATGTCAAAAGATAAATTCTATGACGAAACCGTCTATTCCAAGGGTGACGGCGGAATAGCAATGCCGAGAAAAAATAAATTCCCTTATACACAGACGGATAAATACGGAGGATTTTCTTCTTTGACAACGGCATATTTTGCCATAGTAAGATCCAAAGACAAAAAGGGAAATATTATAAAGACAATAGAACGCATTCCCGTTATTGTGGATTATTCTCCCGAGGTAAAAGTAAAGGAGCAACAAGCGGTTTTGGATTATCTTGCACACAATGTGGGATTGATCGAACCCGAACTTATAGTTCCGATGTTGAAAATAAAAACGCTCGTTTCGATTAACGGATTCCGCGCATATCTTGCAGGCGTTACGGGTAATTATATTCTTTTACATAATGCGGTACAATGGTTGACCGACGCCGCAACAGAGGATTATGTAAAACAACTCACCAAACTTTGCGAACAAGAAGATAGCGATTCCGAAACATATAATATGAAGACGAACCGTTTCGGAAACAATAAACTTACGATCGACAAAGATAATAATCTGAAACTTTATGATGCGATAATCGCGCAACTTGAAAAGAAAATCTATCGCGGCGTTTCGGCTACGGACAATTTTTTGAACAAACTTAAAAACAAAAGAGATGTTTTTGCCGCATTAAAGGTGTTTGAGCAAGCCAAAGTATTGTTGCAATGTATCAAATTTTTGCAATGCAAGGGACTCGAGTCGGATTTATCGCTTTTGGGAGAGGGCGCTCATTGCGGGAAAATACTTATTAATAAAAATATAACATCGACGGAATTTGCGGTAAAATTCACTTCTCCGTGCGGACTGAAAACAAAAGAATTCGAAGTGTAATTTATGGGATTCAGAACGATTGTTGTAAAAACAGGGGCAAAACTCGAATGCAGATTGAACAGTTTGATTATTCGCCGAGAATCGGAAATTAAAGTTTTTATCAGAGAAATAAACACATTGATAATCGAGAGTACGGCGGTTTCTCTTACAAGCGCTTTATTGTGTGAACTTGTCAAAAACAATGTAAAGATAATTTTCTGTGACGAAAATCACAATCCTCATTCCGAGATTTTGCCTTATTACGGAGTCCATAATACTTCCAAAAGATATAAGGAACAGTTTTTATGGAACCCGGAAATAAAAAGTTTGGTTTGGACTAAAATTATATATCTGAAAATTTTAGAGCAGTCTTTATATTTACGTGAACGAGGCTTTATCGAACAAGCCGCTATGCTTGACGGATATCTTTTGGAACTTCGGGATGGCGATTCTACAAATCGAGAGGGACATGCTGCCAAGGTTTATTTTAATTGTCTTTTGGGAAAGGATTGCTCTCGCAATGACGAAAATTTTATAAACGGTTGCTTAAATTACGGTTATTCAATATTACTTTCGGCATTCAATCGAGAAATCGTTGCAAACGGATATCTTACCCAAATAGGGATATGGCACGATAATGAATTTAACGAGTTCAATCTTGCATGCGATCTTATGGAACCTTTCAGGGTTATCGTGGACAGGGTGGCGTTCGATATAAAAGAAAACGACGCAAATTTCAAAAAGAAACTCGTCAATATTCTGAATTTCAAAACGGAAACGGAAGGGAAAACAACAACTCTTGATTTGGCGTTAAGAACTTATGTCAGGAGCATAATAAAAATTTTGAATACGGGAGAAGGCGAGATTTTATATCCCGATAAAATTTATATCGAAGATGAATTATAGATTTATGAGATTGATTCTATTTTTTGATTTACCGATGGAAACAGATAAAAATCGCTTGGAGTATACGCGTTTTCGCAAATATCTTATAAAAAACGGTTTTATTATGATGCAGAAATCCGTTTATACAAAACTCGTTATGAATAATGTAACAAGCCTTGCCATAAAGGAGAATATTGCTATGAATTTACCATCGGAAGGCATTGTCGAACTTTTGGAAATAACCGAGAACCAATTTTCCAGAATAGAGTATTTGGTCGGCAAAAAGCAAGGCGGTTATTTAGATTCATGCGATAGGATAGTGGAAATATGAGTGAAATAAAAATCGTACACATAGATTTGGAAAATCCGATAATTTTGTCTCCCGATTCGGTAAACGTTTTGATTGCGGAAAACGCTTTTGAGTTTTTTAAATTGACCGATGAATTATTTAAGCAATTCGAGGGCGAAGAAGGGGATTTTGTTTGCCTTAAAGACGGTAAACAATGCGCTTTGGATAAATGCGGCGATATTGTTTACGATTATTTCAAATGGGATTTCAATAACAAAAAAGTTTTGAATGCTCTTTACAGGCAAATAGAAGATATTGCCCTCAATAAAGAACAGGAAAAATATATGGATCTTGTTGCAAACGTAAATAGTTATGTGATGAATTTGATTCGAGATTTCTCTTTCGAATTGACTTTCGATGATTTGACAATAAACGATATATTAAAGTCTCTGTCATTAAGGTTTGAAACGGATTATGAGACTATAGAAGAAAAAATAGTGTGCTATGTAAATCTTTTATCCGAGCTTAAAAATACCGAGTTTATTGTTTTTGTCAATTTAAAAAGTATCTTGAACGATGAAAAATTATCTCAATTATATCACCATTGCAAAATGGCGGAAATTTCTCTGTTGCTTATAGAAAGTAATTCTTCAAGAAAATTATTACCACAGGAAAAAGGAATAATTATTACCGAAGACTTATGCGAAATAGTTGTAAACGGCGGCAATTTGTGCTAATATAGTTATATACAAAGAATAACCGCATTGTCGATGCGCGACCTTCATTTCTTATTTTGAGGTTTGAGAGTCTTGTTATTCTAAAAGGCTTGTTTACAAAACGCTTAGCCATTGTCACCACCTTTGAGTTTGAGAGTCTTGTTATTCTAAAAGGCTTGTTTACAAATCGGTTTTGACAAGATAAAGTGGTTCGGTTTGAGAGTCTTGTTATTCTAAAAGGCTTGTTTACATCTCTCACTTTACATTTACCGTCGCCACCGTTTGAGAGTCTTGTTATTCTAAAAGGCTTGTTTACCTCTTCGACGATGACGGCAACGAGGTCCGTGTTTGAGAGTCTTGTTATTCTAAAAGGCTTGTTTACAAAGAATTTGTCGGGAAAATCGTAACCAAAGTTTGAGAGTCTTGTTATTCTAAAAGGCTTGTTTACTAGTTGACGGAACTGTAATTACCCTATCCAGTTTGAGAGTCTTGTTATTCTAAAAGGCTTGTTTACGTGCGCGCGCGTATATAGATTGTATATTAAGTTTGAGAGTCTTGTTATTCTAAAAGGCTTGTTTACAAAAAACTTATCGGGAAAGTCGTAACCGAAGTTTGAGAGTCTTGTTATTCTAAAAGGCTTGTTTACCATTACTTTTATTCTCGCCAAAGACAGCGGGTTTGAGAGTCTTGTTATTCTAAAAGGCTTGTTTACATTGACGATATTAAGCGATATAGTACAACAGTTTGAGAGTATTGTTATTCTAAAAGGCTTGTTTACGTTTTTTTCTCCTACGGTCTTTCCCGCCGTGTTTGAGAGTCTTGTTATTCTAAAAGGCTTGTTTACACGTAGGCATTACAGAGTAACACTTCTCATGTTTGAGAGTCTTGTTATTCTAAAAGGCTTGTTTACCAAAAGACCCGTAAATAGTGTCATTTGGCAGTTTGAGAGTCTTGTTATTCTAAAAGGCTTGTTTACGTAACTCAATTCGGGGAGGTGCTATAAATGGTTTGAGAGTCTTGTTATTCTAAAAGGCTTGTTTACTAATGTAAGTTTTTAATACGTGGTTAGTCAGTTTGAGAGTCTTGTTATTCTAAAAGGCTTGTTTACGATTGTCGGTCAAGTCTTATTTGATATGCGGTTTGAGAGTCTTGTTATTCTAAAAGGCTTGTTTACCGTCGCCCAAAGAAGAATTAGAATAAGCCAGTTTGAGAGTCTTGTTATTCTAAAAGGCTTGTTTACTAGTCCAAGTTTTCTCCAAAAGAGGCGACCGTTTGAGAGTCTTGTTATTCTAAAAGGCTTGTTTACACAAGGAACAAAGAAGGAATAAACATCGAGGTTTGAGAGTCTTGTTATTCTAAAAGGCTTGTTTACTGCAGGCTCTTGAAGGTAGAGTTGGTGCCTGTTTGAGAGTCTTGTTATTCTAAAAGGCTTGTTTACTAGTGATAAAATAAATCTTTTCATTTCTGTGTTTGAGAGTCTTGTTATTCTAAAAGGCTTGTTTACATTAATAATAATTACTTGACTATTCTCTGCGTTTGAGAGTCTTGTTATTCTAAAAGGCTTGTTTACCAACGGAGGTGCAGGTATGCAGGGTTATTTGTTTGAGAGTCTTGTTATTCTAAAAGGCTTGTTTACAAATGAGCGGTATAAAAAGATTGTTTGTGTGTTTGAGAGTCTTGTTATTCTAAAAGGCTTGTTTACGGCATAAGTCACCTCATTAATGGTGGTCGATGTTTGAGAGTCTTGTTATTCTGTCTCGTAGAGAGGATTGACTTGATGATGTTCGGTTGCGTTTTTTTGCTTTCGGGTGTTATAATATTATTCGCAAGGGTTTTTCGGAGGCGAGGGGAATGATTGTAGACGGTATCGATGTTGTCGTGACCAAAAAAAAGATAAAGTACATACATCTTTATGTAAAGGCTCCCGACGGAAGAGTCGAGGTGACGGCGCCTATGCGACAAAGTGACGAGAGCATAAAGAGGTTTATACATTCTCGCCTGGATTGGATAATTCGCAATCGCGGCAAATACGGGAATACGCCTTTGGAATCGACGGATTTTGTCAACGGAGATACTGTTTTTGTATGGGGACGGAAATACGCGCTCGTTGTGGTTGACGAGGGTTCTTACGGCGTTCGTATCGATAACGACAATCTCGTATTGTCGGCAAAAGTTACGGATTCGGCGTCTCGGCGTGAGGAAATATTGAATTTATGGTATAAAAAAATTCTCGGAGAGGCAATCGCGCGACTTCTCCCCAAGTGGGAAGAGCGTACGGGATTATACTCTTCGGGTTGGCGGATAAAGAATATGACTTCGCGTTGGGGGTCTTGCAATGTGGAGAGTCATAAAATTTGTTTTAATCTGCGTTTGGCGAAAAAGTTGCCTGTTTGTCTCGAATATGTGATATTGCACGAACTTGCGCACATAAGAGAGCGGGGGCACAAAGCACCATTCAAAGCCATTTTGGATGAATATATGCCTGATTGGCGAGATATAAGGAAAATTCTCAACGGGCAGCGCGTTGTACCTTCGGAAAGTTAAAATATTGTCGGATTTTTTCATGGAATTTTTTGTAAAAAATCCTTGTCTTTTGGATTTGATAGTTGTATAATATTTACAAATTTATAAGGAGGACAACTTATATGTTAAATAAAAAAATAGCGGAAATGCTCAACGACCAAATCAATAAAGAACTTTATTCGGCATATCTTTATCTTGATTTTGCCAACTATTATGCCGACGAGGGTCTTGACGGATTTGCTCATTGGTATGAAGTTCAGGCTCAGGAAGAGCGCGACCATGCCTTTATGATTCGTCGATACCTCATCAACAACGGTATTCGTGTAGAATTCAAGGCAATAGATAAGCCCGACAAGGCGTTCAAGAATCATCTCATGCCTTTGGAGATCGGCTACGAGCACGAACAATATGTTACCTCTTTGATAACCGCGATCTATCACGAGGCATTCGAGCAAAAGGATTACAAAACCATGCAATTCCTCGATTGGTTCATCAAGGAACAGGGAGAAGAGGAGACTAACGCCGACGATATGGTCAAGAAGATGAAACTCTTCGGCGGCGACGCAAAGGGACTTTACGCGCTCAATCAGGAGTTGGCTGCGCGAGTTTACGCTCCTTCGACGACGGGACCCGCAATGTAATCCCGAGACGGATTTACGGACTTTATAAACGGAAAGACGGTAAGTACATAAAGACTTCCGTCTTTTTTTGTTGACGCTTCCGATTCAAAAAGGTCGATAAAACGACGATTTATTATATATTTTTTCATTTAGAGACAAGGAATAGGTGATAAAATTGCATTATCAAAATTCAAGCGGACACGACCATGTTGAAGAAAGTCAACAAAAAACAAGTTATTACATACCTCATCTGTTTCGTGATGATATTCGTATTGAGTCACGCCTCGATTTTCGACGTGACTCCTTTCGGTTTTGCCTTTGCGGCGGCAGCGGTCTTTTTCGGGCTTAACCCCTTTTTGATAGCGGCAATGTTGCTTGTCGCAACCGTTCCCGCGCTTGACGGATATGTCACGCTTTATGCGCTGTACGGCGGAGTCATTCTCATTTTATTCGGCTTGATCGCAAAGAAACTGAAAAGCGTAAAGCCTTTTTATGTCTTTATTCCCGCTCTCGTTTGCAGCGCGGGAGAGATTGCGTATATGTCGATAAATCATTACGGACTTTACAAAATTTTTCTGTATTTGTTTCTCCTTATAGCCTTTACATCGGTATGTTATTGCTACGGGATCCCCACCTATGTTCGTCAATTGAAATATGCTTTTGTCCAGCACGAAACCATTTGCGGATTCGTGATACTTACGATATTTTCTTGCGGACTTTCTTGTTTCGGCTTTTACGGATTCGATCCTCTTTTGGTTGCCTTTGCGCTTTTTTTGCCGCTGTCGTATAAAATACTCGGAGCGCAAAATACTCTTGTCGGAGCAATGTGTATGGGCTTGGGCGGAGCGTTGGCGGGTTCCGACGTCATGATAGTGGCGGCTTTTGTTTTCACCGCATGTATGGTTTTGATATTTGTTTCGGCAAAGAAAGTATTCATGCCTCTCGTAACTTTGATATCTTATGCGGCGTTCGTCTTGTTTTTCAAGACGGAGTACGCAACGCTCTTGTATTCGACTGTCGGTATTTTTGTCGGCGGAGCGATATATATGTTTATTCCCTTAAAGTATATCCGCACCGCGGCGGAGTTTCTTAATAACGATTTCGACAGAACGGCTCTTCGTTACGTCGTGAATCAGTCCCGTTACGAGACGGGAAATTCTCTTGCCGCGTTGGGGAGGATTTTTTGCGAGATGGCTGCCGTCATGCGTTCCTCGAAGAGCGGAAAACATATCGACGCTCAAGTTGTTGCCGAATATGTCAGAGACAAAAGTTGCGTTATGTGTTCTAAATACGATTCATGCAGACGCATTCCCGCGATGGCGAAGGGCTTGACGGAACTATGTGAAATCTCGTTGCAAAAGGGCAGAGCGGGAGTGGGAGATCTGCCGACTTCCATAACTCAATATTGTTGCAATGTTGCTCAACTTATAGCGTCAGCGGCGGACGCGGCGGCTCAAGCGGGAGAGACAAAGTCGCGTGAGGACACGGAAAACAAGGCTCGGGAAATCGTTGCGGGACAACTTGTCGGGCTGTCGGAGATTCTGTCGGGAATGGGACAGAGCGTCTCTTTACCCTTTTCCTATGATACCGACGCAGAGAAAAGACTTGCCGAAGAGCTTTTATATATAGGAGTAATTTGCAGCGAGGCGTTGATAACGGGAGTAGAGGAGCCCGAAACGATAACTCTCGTCGTGTTGGCGAACGGAGAAAAATCCAACGAAAAACTCGAAGCGTGTATCGAAAGATGCCTCAAAAAGAAGTTCAAGGTCGTCAAGCAAGAGCAGAGCATTCTTTCGGGTTGGAATATAATCGAACTTAAACGCGCTCCCGTATATGACGCGCTGTTCGGGTTTGCGGGCAGAACAAAGCAAGGCAGCGATATAAGCGGAGACACTCATTCTTTTATCAAATTGACGCACGACAAATTCATGATGGCTATGTGCGACGGCATGGGCAGCGGGCGGGAAGCGCACGAATTTTCCGAAAATACGATTTCTTTGATAGAGAGTTTCTACAAAGCGGGTTTCAATCACGATATGGTTTTGGATAACGTCAATAAATTTTTGTCGATAGGGAACAGCGATATTTTTTCCGCCGTTGACGTATGCGTCGTTGACCTCGGGAGCGGAGTTGCCGATATAATCAAGATAGGTTCTCCCGCGGGATACCTTAAAACAGCGGAAAGCATTGTCAAAATTGCGGGAGAGGCTCTTCCGATGGGAATGTTGGATGAGTTGAAGCCCTCGGTAAAAAGCGTAGGCATGGCGGCGGGAGATATTCTTATAATAATGTCCGACGGAATTTCCGACGCTTTCGGTTCGGGACTCGACGATTTTATAAATAATTTGCCCAATATGAATCCCTCCGAACTTTGCATAACCATAACGGAACAGGCTCTTAAATTGTCGGGCGGGCAGGCTCGGGACGATATGAGCGTTGCGGCTTTCAAGTTATTTTATTCCTAAAAGGTTGACAAGTCGTTTATAATGAGTTACAATATAAACTATGAATGATGTTTTACAATTGATTTGCGTTGCGGCGATCGGGATAGAGTTCGTCATGTTGCTGCTGTCTACGATATTTATTACCGTTTCGGTAAAAAATACCTTGGTTTACGGTTTGGTGAGTTGCCTGTTTTTGTTGGGCTTTTCGGCAGTCGGACTGTCGGGCGTACTTGCCGCTTTCGACGTAAAGTTCGATTTTTTGGGTAAAGAATATTACTCGATATTCGCTGATATGCTGATATGGGCAATAGATATTTTCGGTATATTGATTTCTCTGTATTCCGCAATTGCGGGCTTTAAGAAGAAGGCAAAGGCAAGCAAAGAAAAGGTTGCCGAAAAAGTCGTCGCGGACGATTACGCCGCCAAAGAAGAAATAATAAAGCCCGTCATCGAAAACGTATTCCGCGGGCTGGAAACCGAGAACGATATAGAAGCCTTTATCTGCGGAGACGAAAGGGACGATTGCCGTAACGATGTGGAAGAGAAGATAAACACGCTTAAAAAGATAGAGAAGCTGTTCAAATAATCATGATAAGAGGATAAAAGCGTATATAAGCGCATAAAATTAATTTAAGGAGGAAAAGAAACACTATGAAATCTCTTAAAGGGACCAAGACGGAAGCAAATCTTATGACGGCGTTTGCAGGCGAAAGCATGGCAAGGAACAAGTATGACTTTTATGCTTCCAAAGCAAAGAAAGACGGGTATGAACAGATTGCCGCCATATTCGAAGAGACTGCGCATAACGAGAAAGAGCATGGCAAGATCTGGTTCAAACTGCTCCACGACGGCATCGCCGACACCAAAGTAAATCTTACCGACGCGGCAAACGGCGAACATTACGAGTGGGCGGAAATGTACAAGGGTTTTGCCGAAGTGGCGAAACAAGAGGGCTTCGAACATATAGCGTTTTTATTCGAACAGGTAGCGCTCATAGAGAAGGAACACGAGAACAGGTATAACAAACTTGCCGAAAATATCGAGGCGAATATGGTATTTTCCGATGACGACGTTGTGGTTTGGGTATGCCGCAATTGCGGACATCTTCACGTCGGCAAAGAGGCTCCCGTTCAATGCCCCGTATGCTCGCATCCTCAGGCTTATTTTGAAATAAAGTGCGAAAATTATTGATTGGAGAATATTTTGTTACCAAAATTTACTTCGGAAGAATTGAGACGAGATTTGCTCGCCGACTTAAAGTGTGATCTGAAGGTAGAGGTCTATGACGAATTGACCTCTACTTTTTCATTGGCGGAAAGGGCGGAGCCTTACAGCGTCGTTCTCGCGTTGAAGCAAACCGAAGGCAGGGGGCGTCTCGGTAAAAAATTCTCAAGTCCTCTCGGCGGAATATATATGTCCGTCTGTCTGCCCGCTCCCGAAAAACTCGCTCTTGCAACGCCCGCCGCAGGAGTGGCGGTTTGCCGCGCCGTCAAAAGAGTCATGAACCGCGAATGTGTGATAAAATGGGTGAACGACGTCCTTCTCGAAGATAAGAAGATCGCGGGGATATTGACAAAACTTTACCCTTACAACGACGGATCCAAGATAGTTACGGGCATAGGAGTGGACTATTGCGTCTCTTTGCCCCGGGAACTCAAAGATATAGCGACCTCTTTGACGGACAATTTCTCGTACGATGAGTTCGTACGCCTTGCGGCAGAGACGATAAACGAATTTTTCGACCTCTATAAAGGCGAAGGCGTGATCGAAGAATACCGAAAATTGTGTCGCACGATAGGCAAGACGATACTCCGCGATGGCAAAATTTACCATGTTGCGGGAATAGACGATTCGGGCGGACTTATTGCCTGTTCCGACGGCGAAAAAATAATAATAAATACGGGCGAAATCTTGGAAAGATAGAGTTCATTTTGTTGACTTAAAAATATTTTTAATGTAGAATATATCTATTCAGATTAAAATTTTTTCAGAGGTAATATCATAAATGAATAAAGAAAGAAGGAAAGGGAACGGGATAATAGTCTGCATAACGGTATTCGTTATTTGTGTGGCTTTGGTTTGTACTGCGATAGGTCTTACCCATTCCGTACTCAACAAATTTGCTCTGGAATACACGGGTTACGAATGGAGCGAACTCAAAGGAATGCTCAACGGCGTGTTGGATAAAGACACGGAAAAGATAGAAGATACCATAGACAATCCCTACAGCGCCGAAGACGTAGATCATTTTTATGCAAAGATAAAAGACGTTCTCTTTTTGAAAGATTCATACGATCTCGATACCGACACCGTTTACGATGCCGTATTTTCGCATAAGAGCGACGCCGAAACCGCTCGTATCAAAAATTCTCTTATGAAGTACGGTATAGACGAGTCGGATTATGGAGTAATTCCCTATGCCGAAGAAGGCGAAGAAAGCAAAGAAGGCGAAGAGGGCTCCCAAAGCAGTTCTATAATGAATTTGCTGTACGATATTCTGACGAATATAGATTCCGCCAAACTCAAAAATGCCAAAAACTTTTCGTTGCAACTCACAGACAGAGAAGTGGCAAGTTTTGTCAACTCACTGTTGATGAGAGTTTTGTCGGATCCCGACAGCCCTCTCATGCAGAGTTTGGGAGAGGCTTTTTCGAAATACAATATCGCTCTCGACCGACTTGTCGCTCTGAATCAGATATCGTTTTT
Source organism: uncultured Clostridia bacterium (assembly GCA_947581755.1). Lineage (GTDB taxonomy): Bacteria > Bacillota > Clostridia > Christensenellales > Pumilibacteraceae > CANPVN01. The sequence goes on from CANPVN010000007.1 coordinate 47,748, forward strand.
CAGACAGGACGAAACGAGCGACGTCATGCTCAAAGCGACGGCGTCCGTCAATACGCGGGAAGTCGCGCTCTCTTATCTCGAGTCGTATTCGACGGAAAGCAACATGCCTCCCTTTATCGCGGGCATAGCCAAAAGAATAATAAAGAAATATATTCCCGAAAAGACTTTTGCGACGGTGACGATGGGACTAAACAAGGACAAGGGACTTGACATAAACCTTAACAGAATGGACGACGAGGATATGGATGCGTTGTTCTCGCTTATAGGAAAGTTTACCAAAACCGATATTCGCGAGACCGTGAACAACAAATTCTCCGAAGTTGCGGGTTCCTTTTACAAAACGATAGAAGACACCGTCGATATCGAAAAATTCTTGACCGCAGACCATGAAATTACCGTACCCGTATTCGATATGGCTCTCGATATGACGGTTAACAAGGAATTGGAAAACAAGGGCGTGTCGAAAATAAAACTCGAGGAAGTTATGGATATAATCCGTTCCGATCCGCCTTCGTATAAAGAGTACGATTTCAGAAATTGGTACAGACAGCACGCCGACGACCTTCCCGAAGATTGGATTTACGTTCTCGAGAACGATTGGAATATGAACGATGCGGGCGATTGGGTCTACACGGGAAGCGACCAACAGTATAAGGGAGTTACTCTTACCGAGGACAATCTCGTAAAATTCGAGGACGAACTTTTGAAGGCTCTTCAAGACGGTTACGGACTCGACGGCGACTTGACTTTCGACGAAGTGATAACGGCGTTTACCGATGGCGGAGAAGGCGACGGAAAGAGTTTTACCGATATGTTCGACGCCGACAAATTGCGTGAAACGCTCAAGGGCGAAGAACAACAGAGCGTTGCCGTAAGCGACAGAATGATAGCGGCTATAGTAAACTCTCAAATGGACGATTTCCTTTCCGATACGGGATTCGGCAATGCTATAGAGCTGGCATACACGGCGCTCGTCGAAAAGGAAATAAACGGCAAAAATCACAATTTGATAGAGTTGGGACTCACTGTCGATTTGGATGAGATAATAAACTCGGCTTCGGGAATGAACGAAAGCATAGCGAAGATAATTTCTGCGTTGCTTCCTCAAAAAGCGTTGCTGAAAATCGGCGATGTGGATATAACGTTGGGCTTGAACGATGACGAATATCAGAAGATAAGTTTGGGATACAACAATCTTTCGGAAAAGGCGACGGGCAAATATCTCGATATTCTGAAAAATGTAATAGGATTCGATACAAGCGAATTGAATTCGGTATCCGAAAAAGTTCGCGATGTTATAGAGAATATGAATTCCGTCATTCCCGTAACTTTGGGACAGAGTCAAATGGTGCTTCCCGAGATATACGAAACTCTCGCTTACGTACTTAACGGACAACTCGAGGAGCAAGACAGAGTGGACAGAGACGAACTCGAGACTTCTCTCAAATTGTTGTTCCGTGAAATCGACTTTACGGCGTTCGACAAAGAAAAATACGAAAAAGAACTCAAAGATATTTTATCGGAAAAATATCCGTTAAAAGAAGAGGGCGGATTCGACAAGTTGAAGGATATTCTCGACGGACAAGACATTGCGCTTGCCGACATACTCGATTCGGGCAAATTGAAAGGATTTGTCACGGGATATAACGGAGAGGATGAAAATGCCGCAATAAGAGCGTATATAGACGCAAACGCTCCCGAGATCGACGGCAATCAAATACTTGCGCTCGTATGGAACAAAGTAAACGAAACTCTCGGAGAGGAGAAGTTTGCCGCCGCAAATCCCGAAATTTCTTCTATGAGAATAATCAAAGAGAACGCAAGGGATTATTTGGAGATAGATCTTTCCGCTTCGCTTGCGGGCTTTTTGGGCGAGAGTGAGGACGACGCTATGCAACTTTTGAAAAAGATACTTCCCGATTCCACTCTGATCGGAATAAAAGTCGAGATAACCGAGGGCGTCACCGCAGAGACCGCCGATACGCAGATAATGATAAACAACGGCGACAGCGAAACTCTTTTGAATTTGATATCGAAATTCGATTCGGGCAATTCCATAGACGATATAAAAACGGAGATCGCGAGATCCGTTACCGACGCTTTCGAAAGTATGCGCGACAGTATGGATCTCGAAGTTGTTTCGGTAGGAACCCAAGCCAAACTCAGACTTCCCTGCGTATTCTCTTTTGCGGATAAACAATTAAGCAAAGACAAGGACTTTGCCGAGGAGGGATTCGATTCCGACGTCAACCTCTTCAGAGCGATACGAATAATGCTCGATGACGGCAGAGTGGACAAAAATTCTTTCAAAGCCGTAAACGCCGAGGGCGAGGCGAATGCCGTTGCGGAAATAAAGAAAGCGTACTTCATAAAAGACGATATAAAAGCCGATACTTTCGACGAACTTACCGCAGAACTCGGAGAAAATGCCGATATTACTTCGAAATTCAACCTTGACGACATAAGGTTCGGAACTCCCTCAGAAGTCGTTCTCAAGGCGGCGGACTTGGGCGGAATATTCAAGAACAAGATAGGCGAGGACGCCAAATTCGATAATATCGTTTCTTTGGAAATAGAGGACTCCGATAACGGAGCGGCGGTAAACGCGATCGTGGGAATAGACGACTTCGAGTCTCTGTTCGACGGAGCCGACGATATGGCGGGATTGTTGAAAGATCCCTTCTATGTTGCGGTTACAGTAAGAGACGGCACGACGGAATTTGCAATAAACGGTTACGGCGGCGAAGAACTCAAGCCTTTATACAAAGTGATGAACGAAATGGGTACGAATATCGAGGAGACGCTCTCGACGCAAGGCGCGAAAATATCCGACTCTGCGAAAGACGCGTTCGACAAACTCGAAAACAACATAGGCGACTACGAAGTCAAAAACAATGCGATTTATTTGCCCGATATATTCGGAATATTGAGCGAAAAGTTGGATAATCTCAAAGACGGCGGTTATACTTCGCCTCAAATTCAACAGGCAATACAGGGACTTTACAACAAAAACGAAGCGCCTGCGGGCAAGGGTACGAAATTCAACTATGACGAATCGACTTTCGTGAACAATCCCATAAACACCGAAACATTCGACCTCATGACGGCGATTGCGGGTATCTTGACAAAGTCCGAAGTGCAAGTGACCGACAGAGAACTCGGTTCTTATATAAACGATGCGATAAAGACACAACACGGCATAGACATCAAACAACTCAAGATATTGACGTCTTTGGAGCCCGACGAGAAAGCGTTCCTTTCGGATATGAATGTCCCCACCGACGAAACCTTGGTATTGGTTACCGCAAAACTCACTCTTTCGAGCATAATGGGAGACCCCGAAGGCAACGGAAAGGATCTCGTTCCCGACGAGATACTCGTTTCCTTTGTCTTTACCGTCAATGAGAATGGCGATTTGGAATACAACAGCAAGAAACTGAACGCTATGGACGCCTCTTCTTTGGGTGTGATTTTGGCTCTCGTGGGCTCCGACGATGATACCGTAGACCAACAGATACGCAACAAAGCGGACATAATAAAGGGCGCTGTGGATACGGCGTTTGCTTCTGCAAGGGCAATGGGCGCGCATATAACTTACGAAGCCATTCAAAGCGGAGAAGGCAGAGGACTTTTGAAGTTCTCGAAATAACGCAAACTTTACGACGAAAAAATCCGTGAGAAAAAAATTCTCTCGGATTTTTTGTTTACGAGAGGCTTTTTATTTGAATTTCATCGGCGATTGTTGTATAATTGTCTCAATCGGAGAAAATCAATATGAGTAAAAAAGATAAGATAATCGAATGGCTCAAAGACTATAAAGAACGCACGCATTGTACGGGCGTAGTTTTGGGAATAAGCGGCGGCAAGGACAGTACGACGGTCGCCATGCTTGCCAAGAAAGTGTGGGGAGATAACGTTCTCGGCGTGCTGATGCCCAACGGAACGCAAGCCGACCTCGAGGATTCGTCGGAAATCGTAAGAATACTGAATTTGCCGCACAAGGTAGTCAATATAGGCTCTATGTTTAGGGCATTCGAAGAATTGAATTTGGACATAACCGACAAGGCAAAGACCAACGTGCCGCCTCGGTTGAGAATGCTTACGCTCTATGCGATAGCGCAAAGTTCGGGATACCGCGTGATGGGAACGGGCAATGCAAGCGAGAGGTTTATAGGCTGGTTTACCAAGTGGGGCGACGGAGCATTTGATTTCAATCCCATAGCCAATCTTACTTGCGGCGAAGTCATCGAGTTGGGGCTCGAACTTTGCAAGGAATTCGGATTGCCCGAAAAGTACATCGTAAAAACGCCTGCGGACGGACTTACGGGAAAGAGCGATGAGGAAAATTTCGGTTTCGGTTACGCCCGTCTCGACAGCATAATAAAAAGTCAAACCGAACATCGGGAGATCGCAAAAGACGAAACTTACGAGAAAATAATGAAACTTCATAAAATGACGGAGCACAAACGCCGCGAGCCCGAAGTGTTCGACAACAGAAAGGATTAAACCCCCGAAGGCGGCGTAAACGCGTTCTCCGAGGGCTTATCGTTAAGTATAAATTCGATTTTTTTCAATATCCGAAGGGTTTATCTTTCGGAAATCGGTCTCTTATTTGCAGCAGGAGTTTTGTCCGCCGCAAAGGCAGTTAAGCAGCAAAAACCAAAGGATAATGTCGCAGCAATCGCAGCCTTTTCTGTCGTAGCAGCCGTTGTCGTTGTTGCCGCAGCAGCACAAGAGGATCAGGATCAAAAAGAGATCGTTGTTGCAGCCGCATCCGTTGTTATGAAACATTGTACTTCCTCCTTATAGAATTTCTCGGGCGGAAGAGAAGAATTCCCCGGGAAAAATTCCTCTCTTCACGTGAATATCTTACGGTACTTCTTTTGGAATTTCATCATAAGTGAGGCTTTCGATTCGAACGCTTTTCGATATATCTACTGTCATAATATGACCGAAAAAACGAATTGTGATATATTGCTTGACAAAAAATTTTTTATTTTTTATATTATCATCGATAAGGAAAAAAGGAGCATTTTGAAAATGGCTGAATTGACTATGGATAAACTTGTGGCTCTTTGCAAGGGCAGGGGCTTTATTTTTGCGGGGAGCGAGATCTACGGCGGACTCGCCAACACTTGGGATTACGGTCCTTTGGGCGTGGAGTTGATAAACAATATAAAGAAACAGTGGTGGAAGAGTTTTGTCACTCAATCCAAATACAACGTGGGAATAGACTGCGCGATTCTTATGAATTCCTCTGTTTGGGAAGCGAGCGGACATATAGGCGGATTTTCCGATCCGTTGATGGATTGCCGCAGTTGCAAGTCTCGTCATCGCGCCGACGAACTTGTCGAAAAATATATTGAGAAGAAGGGACTTGATATAAAGATAGCGGGTTGGAGCGACGAGCAACTTTCGGAATTTATCAAAGAAAAGGGCATTACTTGTCCCGTGTGCGGAAAAAGCGACTTTACTCCCATAAAGAAGTTCAACCTTATGTTCAAGACTTTCCAAGGAGTCACCGAGGACACCGCGGCTACCGTTTATTTGCGTCCCGAAACGGCTCAAGGCATATTCGTGAATTTCAAAAATCTTATGAGAACGACAAGGACGAAGATGCCTTTCGGCGTGGCGCAGATAGGAAAATCCTTCCGTAACGAGATAACTCCCGGCAACTTCATTTTCAGAACGAGAGAGTTCGAACAGATGGAACTCGAATTTTTCTGTAAGCCCGACACCGACCTCGAATGGTTCGCCTATTGGAAAGATTTCTGCCACAAGTGGCTTCTCGACCTCGGCATAAAGGAAGAGAATCTTCGTATCCGCGACCACGAAAAGGCGGAACTGAGTTTTTACAGCAAGGCGACCAGCGACTTCGAATTCAAATTTCCTTTCGGTTGGGGAGAGTTGTGGGGAATTGCGGACAGAACGGATTTCGATTTGAGATGTCACGAGAAAAAGAGCGGACAATCTATGGAATACACAGACCCCGTAACCAACGAAAAATACGTGCCCTACTGTATCGAACCTTCGCTTGGAGTGGGCAGAGCGGCGCTTGCCTTTATGTGCAACGCCTATGAAGAAGAGCAACTCGAGGGCGGAGAGACGAGAGTGGTTTTGAGACTTCATCCCACACTTGCTCCTTATAAAGTTGCGGTGCTTCCTTTGCAGAAGAATTTGTCCGAAAAAGCCGACGCCGTTTATACAACGCTCACCAAAGAGTTCTCTTGCGCGTATGATCTTGCGGGTTCTATCGGAAAGCGTTATCGTCGTCAGGACGAAATAGGTACGCCTTTCTGTCTTACCGTTGACTTCGAAACTCTCGAAAACGATACGGTAACCATACGAGACAGGGACTCCATGCAGCAAATAAGGATCTCGACGGATAAAGTAAAGGACTATATAGAGGACTTTTTGAAATAGAAAAGACACGCGCGCTTTGATATGCACCCCAAAAGTTAGACACTTTAGGAGGTGCATATTTTTATGGGAAGAAAGAAGAAAATTAACACAAAGT
>CANPVN010000008.1 GCA_947581755.1 uncultured Clostridia bacterium
AATGAGCCCGGTTCAATACCGAACTCATTCGCAAACTTAATTATTTAATTATTGTCCAAACTTTGGGGTTCACTTCACTATTGCTTCAGAGGCGTTTTTTATAAGAATTTTTATTACTTTATAAATCGATTTAAGAAAATTTCTGTATCGTTTACTTCGGATGTGGTTTGGTAATCAATATAATAACGAATATTATCAATCACAAAACCGATTTTATAGTTATACAGATGATTTGTATCATATCCATCATAGGTTATCGATAAGGTAATATCTTTGACTTTTAATTCGTGACCGTCTGTATATTTCGATTCATAGTTTATTGTATACCAAGGTTGCACAATTATCATCATTTGCACTCTTCTCATTGTGGCATCATCCTGATCAAATCCGTCTATGCGATAGAAGAATGTTTCTTGCGTTTCTTCTAATAGAAACTTTTGATATGAGTCATAAGACAGTAAGTTAAAATTGAAAATCCCAAACATTTGCTCCGCATCGTCTTTTGTGATTTGGGCATAAGCGAAATCATCACCGGAATATCTATGAGACGTATCATTTTTTGCATAAATAAAGTAAAACGTAAGAGATATACCGACAAGTAATATAAAAGAAAATACCGCAGCGGCAATCTTCATAAATGGGTTTTTCCACTGCTTCCTTTTTTTCTTTAAATCAGGCTCAATCTCTTTCATCATTTCATTGAATGGTTGAATTTCTACATTTTCCACTGTTCTTTGTATTGTCTGTTCGATTTCGGTTAAATCTTTTTCTTTGTTTTTCATAATCAACCCTCTAATAAATGTTTATTGCGTACGCTTCCATAAGAATGGAAGAATCGGAATATAATTTTACATATCCAAGCGGACAATCTTTTAGTCCCGAATATACTTGAAGAAAATAATCTGTTCGAAACAAGGCGTTGTTCTTGTAATATTCATAAGTTTCAAAGCCATAGCCTATCATTACATGCGTACCTATATATTTTTTTCTTTCCAATGTATCTGTTTTACCCGATGTAGTATTCGGCGTAGCGGCATTATTAAAACCGTCAAAAAACAAAACAACAGGGGTTTTATTGTTTATCTGCGTTTTATATTTGCTATAATTCAAAGAATTATTTGTACATAACGAAGTGTAAGACACATTCAAGCCCTTGGCGTTAACGTAAGATTGCAATCCGCTTCTGAATCCCATGGCGGATGTTCCCGCTCCGCCTACATTGGTCTTCATTCTGCCATACAAATCAATAATAATATCTTGCATTGCGCCGTCTTTATCGTAAAGATAAAAATAAGAATCTCCAAATTTTATCCCAACATTAAAATTCGGCGTTAACTGCGGATAATATCTGCTATAATATCCGACAACAACCGACCCTGCGTTTACAGCACACATATTCTTATAATCGCTATTCTCATTAAAATATACAGGCAAAGCAGAAGGTATAGCGCCTTTCTCGGTTTTTCGACTGTCATAAACCACAGTTTCTTTTACCAGCGTTCCTATCAAATCCGAGTCCGATAAATATAATTCATCATCGGCATATCCGAAACCTTTGTTGCGAAGAAAATTCAATTGCTCGTCATTTAAAATTATATCGGTCTCTAAATCTCTATAATTGCCGTCAATATACTCAAGATAAGTCAGTAATGTTGCATAAATCGGTTTACCGACAATTCCCTTGAAAGGCGAATTTTTCGAAATGTATAATTCCGTAACTTCATAATAACCCGCAGTATTTACCATAAGCACATAACTTTCTTTGCCATTGATCAGCGTTTCGTATTCATACCCTATCGGTTTAAGAGATAAATCATACACATATCGTCGAGTATAATCGATTGTTTCTATTTCTTCGTCTACCATTAATCGAACGGCTTCCATTAAGCATAAGTCTGCCTCATCGGTATCGGCTTTTGCGGATACAGCCGATGTGTTCGCTCCCATAACCAACATAATAATAAGTAAAATACAAATTAATTTTTTGATTTTCATCTTTTTTCCTCCTTGATTTATATGACGAAAAAAAACTTAATTTTGTTGGTTATTTTTTGTTTATATCTATATATTTCCTTATTTTATCTATAGCAACTTTATATTTCCAACGTACAGTCCCCTCGGGAAGTTTCATTTCTTCGGATATTTGAAAATGAGTATAATTGAAAACAAGTTTCATTATAACGATTTCTTTTTCATCATCGTCCAAAACCTCTATTAAAGAAAAGAAAATAAGTTTACTTTGCTCATCTATAGGGCTTGCGATATTTATCTCTTCAAGACTTATCTCGTTTTTATATCGCTTTGAATTGATACGATAATAGTCAATCGCAATATTTTTTGTTAAAGTATAAATATATGCGTCAGGATTTTTGACTCTTTTTATTGCGCTCGATTTTTGCCATATTTTTATCATTACCGACTGTAGCACATCTTGAGCAAAACCCGAGTCCTTTAATATCGAATATGCCAATACGGTTATCCTTTTCGCATATTCGTTATATAACTCTTCAAATGCCGACTGATCTCCTATATCAATTAACTTAATAATATGGTTAAATCTTTTCTCATCCATTAAATCTTTAGTATTTCCTTTGTTTTATATTGATTAATAATTGTATTGCAATCAACGATAAATAAAAGCTTTTTCTTCATTCGGAAAAATTTCAAATTAAGGCAAAACATAATCGTGAGTAAAGAATAACTGTTTTTCCATAAAAACGCCCTTGAAGTGAAACTTCAAAGGCGTGATTTGCAATATAAAATCGATTTAATTATTTATTTTCTACATCGATGTCTTTGAGAAGAGCGGCGAAAGGATTATTGCTTGTCTCGTCGGTCCACTCTTTTTGAGTGTCATCTTCCGTCTTGGGCTTTCTTTCGGTCTTCTTGGAAGGACGAGGAGTTCTTTCTTTCTTGGGAGCGGGAGCGGTAGTAGCGGAAGTTTCTCCTTCTGCATTCTCGACAGGTTTTTCCTCGGGCTTCTCTTCTTCGGGAAGGCATGCCTTTATGGAAAGAGTGATCTTCTTATTGGGTTCGTCGATTGCGATGACTTTGACATCGACTTCGTCGCCCACTTTCAAAACCGTATTGATATCCTTTACGAAAGTACGAGCCGCTTTGGATACATGGACAAGTCCTTCTACGCCGGGTTCGATCTCGACAAATGCGCCGTAAGACATAAGATTTATTACCTTACCTTTGCAAACGGAGCCTACGGGGTGCTTCTCGATAGCCAATGTAAAGGGATGAGGTTGAAGTTGCTTATAGCCCAATGATACTCTGCCCTTTTCGCGGTCTGCCGACAAAACGAGGAAATCGTGCGTGCTGCCGATTTTAAGAACATCCTCGATATTGGCAACGCGAACCCAACTTATATCCGCTATATGAGCAAGACAGTCGAATCCCGCAACGGAAATGAATGCTCCGAAAGGAGCGATACGCTTTACAACACCCGAAACAATAACGTCGGGTTTGACGTTCGTCCAGAAAATTTCCTCTCTTTCGAGTCTCTCTCTTTCGAGAATCTTTCGTTGGCTCGCAACTATCTTATGTTTGGCATCATCTATTTCCAATGCCACGAGTCTCAACTTTTTCTTTGTAAAAGGCTTAAGGTCGGTGATATATCTTTCTTTTATCTGCGATGCGGGAATAAATACCGAATAGGTACCTATCTTTCCGATCAAGCCGCCCTTTGTGTCCTTTTCGGGAACAAGTTCGAACTCCTCGCCGTTGCGAATGGAGTCAACTTTCTTGTCGCCCTCTTTAATCAAATCCACTTTCTTTTTGGAAAGCAGAACACAACCGCTGTCGGGATCATTCTTATTGATGATGATCGCCTCGACAACAGAATCGGGTAAAAAATCTTCGGGATTGTAGTTTCCGTCCAAAGTAGCCTCGTCCTTAACGATGAGACCGTCTTTTTTACCTCCGATATTGACCCTGATACCGTGTTCGTCCGCCAAAATAACAGTGCCTTTTACCTTTTTGCCTTCTTTGTAGCTTACCAGAGATTCCTCTACCCCTGAAATAAATTCTTGGTTCTGAACCTCTTCAAAGTTTTGACTCATGAAATTAATAACCTCCATAATCAACTCCTCGGGAGTTGATGCCCCCGCTAACAGTCCTACGCTATCGGACGGGGTAAACTTTATATTTTTTAGTCGGCATACGTCATCGACAAGATAAGTCCTGTCGCAAAACCGCTCGGCTATTTGCCTGAGTTTGTCGGTATTGGAGCTGGACGAACTTCCGATAACCAAAACAACCGAACATTTCCCGGCGATTTTTTCCGCTTCTTTTTGCCGCTTGATAGTAGTATAGCAAATAGTGTCGAAAATTTCAAGCGATTTGAATTGATGTTTTGAGATTTTTTTAATAATATTCGTATATTTTATCGACGAAAAGGTTGTTTGAACCAAAACGCATAGTTTTTCGTATCCGAAAAGCCTGTCAACTTCGTTCTCGTCGGAAATGATTTCGGCATCGAGTCCGCACCAACCGTTGACGCCCTTTACCTCGGGATGTGATGCGTCGCCTATTATACAGATCTTATATCCGCTTCGGTAATATCGATAAGCAAGTTTGTGAATGTTCGAAACAAAGGGACAAGTCGCGTCTATTATTTTTATTCCCCGCTCTTTAAGTTCGTCGTAAACCGCCTTCCCGACTCCGTGTGACCTTATTATCACCGTCGCGCCGTCGGGAACGGAACTTACATCCTCTACCGTTTTCAGTCCCTTTTCGGAAAGAGCCTTCGTCACTCGCTCGTTATTGATTATCTGTCCCAAACAAAATACATTTTCGCCCGCGTTCTTCAAAGCCGTTCCTACGGCATTCTTTACTCCGAAACAAAAGCCCGCGCCTTGCGCCTTTATAAGTCTCATCGGCGTTTCCTCTCTTTCTTCAATGCGGCTCGGTTCTGAACATATTCGAGCCCTTCGCGCATTTTGGTCTCGAGTATCGTTGTGGCTTCCGCTATTCTTTCGGAATTGTAAGGTCTTGCCACAATATCGCAGAGTTTGAATACGGGAGCAATATAAAAGTAAGTTCTATGAAACACCCTCGGTCTGTCGGCAAGCATAGTGGGCATTACGGTGGCTCCGCTTTGTAACGCTATCAACGCCGCTCCGCTCTTTATGGGCTGCAACGAGGCGTCTACTCTGTTTCTCGTGCCTTCGGGAAACATTATCATACTGTTTCCCTCTTTCAATATCTTTACCAAATTTCTCATAGCCGAGACTTCGATATTGTCACGGTCTATGAATACCACTCCGAAAAGTTTGAGAAAAAATCTCGCCACGGGGTTCTTTCCGTTCTCTTTTTTACTCAGAATAAATCTGAAGCCCGGTATGGAAAAGATGATGATAAGTATATCCTTCCAAGTCAGATGATTGGCTACAAGCAATAAACCCTTTTTGTTGTCGGGTAAATTCTCTTTACCCAATATCTTTGTGGGAAAAATCAACTTTCCCGGTATATACGCCAATATGAAGGCTATCCAAAAAACCACCCTCATTGTACTTTTTTTATCTCCTTTATCATCAAAGAAGTTACGGTTTCTATATCGAGTCCCGTGGTATCCAACTCTATCGCGTCCTCCGCCTTTTTCAACGGAGCAAATTCTCGGTGCATATCGTTGTAATCACGGTTGCTTATGTCTTGTCTTATCTTTTCCTTATCGCATTTTTCGCCTCGCGCGGTAAGTTCGGCATATCTTCTTTCCGTACGCTCTTCGAGACTTGCGGTAAGATAAAATTTAATATCCGCGTCGGGTAAAACATAAGTGCCTATGTCTCTGCCGTCAAGCACGCAATCCGCCTTGTTTGCCAGCGCACGCTGCATTTCGACAAGTTTCAACCTTACGATGGGAACGGCGGAAAAATCGCTCGCGAGTTTGGAAACATAATGTTCGCGTATCTGCAAAGATACATCTTCACCGTCCAATACTATTTTTTGTATGCCGTCTTTGTATTGTATATTTATTTCGGTATTGTCCAACAGACGCTGTAATTTATCTTCTTGCGTCGTCGCAATGCCCTCTCTGTACGCTTTAAGTCCTATGGCTCTGTACATGGCTCCCGTATCGAGATAAGTTATTCCCAAAACGGCGGCAAGTTTTTTCGCCATGGTGCTTTTCCCCGCTCCGCTCGGACCGTCTATCGCTATCTTCATACGTTATCCTCCTTTTTCGTCAAATCGGGACGCAGATCCGCAGCCTCTCCGAGATACACATGATCGATTTTGCTTTCTTCTTCCAATACAGCCGTAACAAGTATTCTTATGCAACCTTGCATAGCTCCCTCTATCGACGGCTCTGCACAACTGAAAAGAGGCTCTTGGGTAAGTCGCGCTTTTCTCAATGCCGTCGCAGGATAAAATGCAGTCAAATCGTTCGTGGAACTTATAATTACCGAGACGATCCTTCTTATACGGTTGCGTTTAAGGATCTCTCCGAAAAGTTCTACTGTGTTTTCGGTTATGCTCTCTTCGGTGTTTTTAACGGGCGCGATCGCGCCACGTATCGCATATATCTTTTCCGTCATAATGCCTCACCCGCCGCTTTGCCTGCGACAAATCCCGTACTCAATGCAATATGTATATTGAATCCGCCCGTAAGCGCGTCAACATCGAGCATTTCGCCCGCAAAATAAAGCCCTTTGCAAAGTTTGCTTTCCATGGTGGCGGGGTTGACTTCCTTTACATTGACGCCGCCGCTCGTAACCACTGCGCGCTCCTTGCCGCCGAGTCCGAGTACGGTAAATTCAAGGGCTTTGATTATTTGCAACAATCTTTGTCTTTCGGACTTCGTTACCGAATTTACGGGTTTATCGGGATTTATGCCCGTTCTTTCCGTTATATAATCGATAAGTCTCGTCGGCAACAGATCGTCAAGCGAATTTTTGAAAAATTTGTTTTTGTATTTATCAAAATCCCTCAGTATTCGTTTGTCCAAAGTCTCTGTATCGAGCGCGGGTTTGAGATCTATATACAACTTTGCGCCGCAACAATCCATTCTCGATATATATGCCGAAAGAGTAAGGATCACGGGTCCGCTTACTCCGTCCGAAGTGAACAGCATTTCGCCTTGACGAAGAAATGTCTTATTTCCGACGCAAACCGAAACCGCTACGTTTTTGAGCGATAAACCTTCGAGTGCGGATACGTCCTCTCGAACCTTTATATCGGTAAGCGAGGGCTTGGGGTCGATTATCTCATGCCCCAACTTTTTCGCCAATAAATAACCGTTACCGTCGCTGCCCGTCGAGGGATAAGTTATGCCTCCGCAAGCCAAAATCACCTTGTCAAACAAAAGTTTTTCACCGCCCGCGAACCCGATCTCATAGCCACAGTCGGTATGTACGAGTTCCTCGACATAACTTCCGAGTCTTATATCTACGCCGTTTCCCTTACAATAATTCGTCAACGCCTTTGTTATATCGCTTGCCTTATCGGAAAGAGGAAAGACGCGATGCCCGCGTTCTTCCTTTACTTCGACTCCCTGCGCTTCCATAAAAGCCATCGCATCCGCGGGAGTGAATTTATTGACTGCGCCGTATAAAAATTTCGGGTTGCCGACAACGGATCTCAAAAACTCGGAAGGCTCGGTAAGATTGGTAAAATTACAGCGACCTTTGCCCGTGATATACAACTTTTTTCCGACTTTTTCGTTACGCTCGAAAAGCGTTACTTTTGAAAAACGGGCTGCGGTACCGGCAGCCATAAGCCCTGCCGCACCGCCGCCCACTACCGCTACGGTACTCATTTCAAAAATTCCCTGAGTTTATTTATGGAATTGTAATCGTTCCTGTCAAGGTCGAGAACGGTTATCGTCGCGTATCCCTTCTCGAAAAATTCTATATCCGTGTCGTGATCGTTAAATTCGCTCTTCACGGGTTTCCCCATGAGTACGACGGAAAAGGAATCCTTTTCGTCCGCCACATAAGAGTCGGCATACAGGTTTATTCCCGCCTTCACCACCACAGTCCCTTTGAAGGGTACGGTTATCGGATAATTTATATTTATTACCGTTCCCGCGGGAAGATTTGCCGCAAACAACTTTGGTATCATATTCAAAAGATATTCGCAAACTTCGCCTATATGCTCGTCATAGCCTATTCTGTTTGTGCTTATCGCTATCGCCGTTATCCCCTGATAAGCGGCTTCGGACGCCGCAGATACGGTGCCGCTGTAAATAACATCGGAACCTATATTCGTTCCGTAATTTATTCCCGAAACGACAAGATCGGGCAATGCGTCTTTCATTATATGCAATATGCCAAGTTTTACGCAATCGGCGGGAGTCCCCGTACAGGAATATGCGCGATAATGCTCGGAGAGTTTCTCTTCTGCGTAACGAATGCCCTTTGTAGATAAAATTCCGTGGCCACACGCCGATCGCTGAGAATCGGGAGCGATCACGGTCACCTCGTGTCCCGCTCCGTAAAAAGCATCGGCTAACGCCTTTATTCCGCTTGATTGTATTCCATCGTCGTTGGCTATCAAAATTCTCATATCGGATGCACCTTGTTTACGGGATCGTATATGGTCTTATCTATGCCGTATTCCTTTGCCGCGCGCCTCTTGAAGAAAGGTATCGCAAGTTGAGGGAATAACGCATAAGTGAGTATATCCTCTTCTTGTTCGAAATATTCCGCTATATCTTTTTTATATGTGTCGAGTTCGGGCTTGAGCAAATCCGCAGGTCTGCAAGTTATTCGCTTTGCATCTCCTATTATTTTATGAATGACTTCGGGATTGGGTTCCATGGGAAGTTTGCCGTATTCGCCCATAAGCATGGCTTTCGTCTCTTTTGTCACCATCTTGTAACGCTCTCCCGAGATGACGTTGAGTACGGCTTGCGTACCGACTATCTGACTCGAAGGCGTTACGAGCGGCGGATACCCGAGGTCGGCTCGGACTCTCGGAACTTCGCTTAAAACGTCGGGAAGTTTATCTTCCTTGCCTTGCTGTTTCAACTGACTTATAAGATTGGATAACATTCCGCCGGGTACTTGATATATAAGCGCGTTTACATCGACTTTCAACACTTTGGAGGACAAAAATCCGTCGTCGGTCAAACGCTTCGCTACCTTCGAGAAATAAACGGTAAGCTCGTTGAGTTTGTTCAAATCTATTCCCGTGTCGTACTTCGTGCCCTTAAGCGTTGCGACAAGCGCTTCCGTCGAAGGCTGACTCGTTCCGTTTCCGAGCGGCGAAAGCGCGGTATCGACTATATCGCAGCCCGCCTCTATTGCCTTTAAGTTGGTCATGTCTCCCGTACCTGCCGTATTGTGAGTATGCAAATGAACGGGAAGATCTACCTTTTCCTTTATTCTGCTCACGAGTTCGTAAGCGTCGTAAGGAAGCAAAAGATTCGCCATATCCTTGATACAGATTATATCCGCGCCCATGCTCTTGAGTTCTTGAGCAAGTTTTACAAAGTAATCTATCGTATGGACTTTGCTTGTGGTGTACGACATTGCCGCTTCCACGGTTCCGTTGTACTTCTTTACCGATTCTATAGTCTTTCTTACGTTTCTTACGTCGTTCAACGCATCGAAAACTCTTATTATATCTATTCCGTTTTTGATGGCAAGACGACAAAACATATCCACAACATCGTCGGCATAGTGCTTGTATCCCAAAATATTTTGTCCTCTCGTAAGCATCTGAAGCTTGCTGTTGGGCATCGCTCTTCTCAATGCGCGAAGTCTGTCCCACGGATCCTCGTTAAGATATCTGAGACAAGTATCGAATGTAGCGCCGCCCCAAGCCTCGAGTGCATAAAAGCCGGCAGCATCCAACTTAGATGCTATAGGAAGCATTTCTTCCGTTGTCATTCTCGTTGCCGCTTGTGATTGATGCGCATCTCGGAGAATGGTTTCCATTATTTTAACGCCCATAATTTCCTCCTTAATAATTCAAACCGCTGTTGTTTTATCCGAATATCGCAATGAGTATTCCCGCCGCGACTGCGGAGCCTATTACTCCCGCAACATTGGGTCCCATCGCGTGCATAAGCAAATGATTTGTGGGATCCGCCCTTTGTCCCTCAAGTTGAGATACTCTCGCCGCCATAGGCACCGCAGACACGCCCGCCGAACCTATCAAAGGATTTATCTTCTTCTTCAGGAACAGATTCATAAACTTCGCCATAAGTATTCCGCCCGCCGTTCCGAAGCAGAACGCCAATAGTCCCAAAGCGACTATCTTCAAGGTATCGAAGGTAAGGAATGTAGGTCCGTCTACCTTTGCTCCGACTACCACACCCAAGAAAATGGTAACTATGTTGGTAAGCGCGTTGCTCGCGGTGTTTGCAAGTCTTTCGGTTACGAGACTCTCTTTCAAGAGATTTCCGAGCATAAGCATTCCGATAAGCGGAAGAGCAGAAGGCAATATAAGTCCGCATATTATGGTTATCATGATCGGGAAAATAACTTTCTCCGCCTTTGTGACTTTGCGGATCTGTCCCATCTTTATCGCGCGCTCTTTCTTTGTGGTAAGCGCTCTCATTATAGGCGGCTGAATAATGGGTATCAACGCCATATACGAGTATGCCGCTATCGTTATAGTTCCCACCATACCGCTGAACTGAGTTCCGCCGAGCAAAGTCTGCGACACATAAATAGAGGTAGGTCCGTCGGCTCCGCCTATTATGGCTACCGCCGCCGCGCGAAGTCCGTCTCCGCCGAAGATCCATACACCCAAAAAGAATGTAAGGAATATTCCCAACTGCGCCGCCGCGCCCAAAATCAAACTCTTGGGATTTGCGATCAACGGTCCGAAGTCCGTCATGGCTCCTATACCCAAAAAGATTATGGGCGGGAAAATAACCCAATCTACGCCCTTCTTTATGTAGTAAAGAAAACCGCCGTCACTCAACAATACTTCCTTACCGCCCGGGATATTGACAAGCAACATTCCGAAAGCGATAGGCACGAGCAACAATGGCTCGAATTTTTTGACTATGGCAAGATAAAGCAATATGCAGGCTACTACGATTATGACATAATTTTGCCAAGTAGACTGATAGAAACCCGTGCTCTGCCATAGATTTTTAAGTGTTTCCAATATATCCATAGTAATTAAGCAATGACGGCTATTGCCGCGTCGGATTCGACGTTATCTCCCTTTTTGACTGTAAATGTTATCACACCGTCCGCAGTCGCGGTGATGTCGTTTTCCATCTTCATGGCTTCGAGAACGAGTATCTTATCTCCCTTCTTGACTCTTGCTCCGTTTTCCACCGCAAGCGACAGTACAAGTCCGGGCATGGGCGATTTTACGGTAACACCGTTGGCGGGAGCCGCGGGCGCGGGTGTGGGCGCGGACTTGGGAACGGGAGCCACCGCAACCTGCTGAGTCATGGGCATCGTGGAAATAGCCCCTTCTGTTACTTCTTCCACTTCTACGGAATATGTTTTACCGTTTACATTAACATTGAATTTACGCATAAATATTTACTTCCTATTTTATTCTCTTGATATTTTTTATTATAAAAGGCGGTTTCGCCGTAATTGTTTCTTTCTTATCGGCTTCGTAATACGCCAGGAGCGCCGCAAATACGGCGGCGACGACTTCTTCTTCGTTATCGTTTGCCGAAGTATCGTCGATATTCGGTTTGTCGTTCGCGTTTTTGTTTTTTTCGTCCCTACGCGCAGATCTTTTCGCCTTCACGGAATCCGTCAGTTCGAAAATTTTCTTCAATAATATGCCAGTAGCCTTTACTATCAGCACAAGTAAGATCAAAACGAAAATTACAAACAAAATTCCCAGCACGAAAACCAACGCGCCGTCTCCCATATTCAAGTTCGAAGTTACCGCAAACATTGGTTTCACCTCTTATCGGAAAACATCTGCACGCCTGCAATAAGATATTGCCTTGTGAAAGTGGGGTCTATCACATTGTCGAGATAACCCGCTCTTGCGATAACGTCGGCGGCGCAATTTTCCTCGGTATATTTTTTACTGAACTTTTCGGTGATTTCTTTCTTTTCCGTCAAAGTTTCGCCCTTCGCTATCTCGTCGGCATAGATGAGAGTGGTCGCGGCGTCATTGTCTATCATAGAAATGTTTGCGCCCTTCCAAGCAACGGTATAATCGAATACGGATTTGGACGCCAACGCAACGTAAGCAAGACCTATCGCATTGCCGCTGATGAGAGCCACCTTGCACACCTTGGAGTGGCACAGAGAGTAAATCATCGAGGAAAGTTCCCATATAAGGTCGGTATTTTCACATTCGATATTTTTTCGCACGCCTTCGCTGTCAAGCAACGATACCACGGGAATACCGAAATTCTCGCAAGTACGCACAAGCAAAGATATTTCTTTGGCGGCGGTATCCGAAAGTTTTCCTTCGTTTACCGCTCCGTTTGCCGCTATAACGCCCACCGTCATACCGTTGAGACGCGCAAAACCCGTTATAAATTCCTTGGAATAATCTTTTCTTATCTCAAAGAAAGAATCCTTGTCGAACACCGCGGGAATTATATCCTCGGCTTTGGAATTTTCGTTGAGAGAAGAACACAATCTGTTGGGATCGTCCTCGGGCTCTTTGTTCTTATTTATGGTAAGATCTATAAATCGCGCCAAACTTTCTTTGAGTTCGGCGTCGGATCTCACGACTTTTCCTATAACGCCCGTCTGTTGCGCGTGTATGCTTGCCGTACCTATAAACGAAGCGTCGTACTTTGTCTTTGCCGCCAATATAAGCGGACTTGCCGTGGCGATCACCGCCTTGTCGTACGCTATGCAAAGGTCGCAACAGGCGGTAAGATAACTAAGCATACCGAAATTATTGCCCTTTACTACGCAAATGGTAGGTATAAGTCCGTATGCGCGGGAAAATGCCCCGAGGATCTTTCCGTACGCTTCCATAACTTCGATACCTTCGGAAAATCTCGCGCCCGATGTGTCCAATACCGCAATTATGGGATTGCCCGTCTTGATGGCATTGTTGATACACTTTACTATCTTGGTCGCATTTCTGCTGCCGATACTGCCTTTCAGCACATTGGGATCGGTAACGAAAATCCCGACCTTTTGCCCGCAGATCTCGGCAAAACCGCTGACTACGCCCTCGCCCGAGCATACACCCGATTCGCTGACGACAAGCGCATCGACCTCGATGAACGAGTCCGTATCGGTGACGCCTCGTATAAAGTCGTAAACACTGTTTTCTCTTGTCTTTTCAGTCATAAAAAATAAGCCCCTTAAATTAATACAACTTAATTTTTTCTTACATTAGTATAGTAAAAAATCCAATAAAAAAGCAAGCATTTTTGCCTGCCTATTTTATTTTTTCGAGATATTCTTTTTCATACTCGCGAAGTTCTCGATATTCTCCGCGCCCGAGTCCGCCCAATCGTAACTCGCCTACTGCGGTGCGTTTGAGAAAAACAACTTCTCTTCCGAATGACTCGAACATTCTGCGTACTTGTCGGTTGCGTCCTTCGCTTATGGTGACTTCGTATTTATGTATATCGTTTTCTTGCCCGATATAGTGAATTTCGCACTTTCCCGTTCTTACGCCGTCAAGCAAAACGCCTTTTGAGAAACTTTGCATTTCCTGCGTCGAAAGCGGTCTTTCGATTTTTGCGATATAAGTCTTTTTTATCTCTTTGGAAGGATGAGTCAACATATTGGCAAGCGTTCCGTCGCTTGTCAGAAGCAAAAGCCCCTCGGTATTATAATCGAGTCTCCCCACGCAAAAAAGCCGCTTTGACTTATATCTTCCGTCAAGAAGGTCAAACACGGTCTTTCTGCCCTTTTCATCGCTGTTGGAACATATATAACCTTTGGGTTTGTGCAACATCAGAGTGACTGCTTTTGCCAATGTCACTACTTTTCCGTCCACCGTAACGACGTCGTTTTCGTCAACTTCGGTGGCGAGTTTTGTCACGGGCTTTCCGTTGAGTTTTACTCTGCCCTGTTCCACGATCTCTTCGCATTTTCTGCGACTGTCAAGTCCGCAACCCGCCAAATATCTGTTTATCTTCATAAAATCCTAACCGTTCCATTTTTCCGCAAACTCCTTGAGATAATCATATAGACTCAAAGGTTCCGCCTCTTCTATATTATATAATTCCGTCTCAAAAAGCAACCGATTTGAAGCAGAAATTTTAATTGTTCCGAGTCGGATCCTGTTTTTTATGGGAGCCTTTGGTAAATTTGCATCGGGAGATAACGTTATCTTAAGAGTTTGTCGCTCTTTTTCGGTAAGCGGCAGTACTATATCTTCTTTGCTTCCCACCGCGACGCTTCCTTTTCGGCAATTTTCTATTTCGATTTCTCCCGCTTTCTTGCCGCCCTCGAGCACCGTCACGGGAGAATACTCGTCAAACGCCTTTTGCATAAGAAAACGGCAATCCTCAAACATCGGTCCGTCGTTTAAGACAACGCAGATAATCTGCATTCCGTTTCGAGTCGCCGAAGAAACAAGGCAACGCCCCGCGCGTTTGGTATAACCCGTTTTTACTCCGTCTCCGCCCTCGAAAGTGGACAAGATCTTGTTCTTGTTGATTATTACTCTGTCATAGTCTCTTCCTTTCCAAGGAGTCTTGTATACCTTGGTGGAAACTATTTGTCTGAAAGTCTCGTTATGCATGGCGTAAGCCGTTATCATCGCGAGATCATAAGCCGTCGTATAGTGATTATCGTCATGCAATCCGTGCGGATTGACAAAATTTGTATTTTTTGCGCCCGCCTTGACTGCGGTCTCGTTCATAAGAGAAGCGAACTTTTCCACCGAACCCGCGGTTATTATCGCAAGAGCCACGGCGCAATCGTTTCCCGACTGAAGCATAAGTCCGTATAACAAATCCCGAACGGAAAGTTCTTCGTCGTAACCGAGGTAAATCGAAGAGCCTTCCACTCCGACGGCTTGCTTGGGAATGAGATGTTTTTTATCGAGATCTTTTACGTTTTCCAAAACCGTTATCGCGGTCGCTATCTTCGTCGTACTCGCTTCGGGCAATCTTTGATGAGGATTTTGGGAGTACAGTATTCTGCGGCTGTTTGTCTCTATCGTTATCATGCTTTGCGCCGAG
The DNA here is from genome assembly GCA_947581755.1 of uncultured Clostridia bacterium. GTDB lineage: Bacteria > Bacillota > Clostridia > Christensenellales > Pumilibacteraceae > CANPVN01. The sequence goes on from CANPVN010000008.1 coordinate 15,050, forward strand.
GAAAGCGCGTTTGCCTCGGTGACGGAGGGCGTCGTTTTATATGCGCAATAAAGCGCGGTATAAATAAAACATGCGGCAAGCGCCAAAGATATTACGGCTATTGCTTTCTTCAATTTTCTCTCCTTTCAATCCTTTTTCGGGCTGAATAACGCTATTATCTCGGGAATCGTATCCATAAGCTTTTCGAAAGCGTTCTTTTGATCTATGTTTACAAGTTTTACCGTCTTGCCGTCGCTTACGAGAAAACCCACGGGAGAAACGGAAACGCCTGCGCCGCTTCCGCCCGCAAAAGGGAGTTCCGCCTCTTTTTCGCCGTATTCTCCTCCGCCCGTCAAAAAGCCCATTGTCACTTTGCTTATGGGAATGATGCTGACTCCGTCGGTAGTTACCACGGGGTCTCCCACTATTGTATTCGCGTCGACGAGAGTACGAATTTTCGTCATAGCGTTGTCCATTATACGCTCAATCGGATGTTCGTTGTCTATAATCATTTGATTGCCTCCTTGATATGCTTGAAAAGCGCCGAAATCAAACTATATATAATATCTGCAAGCGATATGCTTAATATTCCGCTCACAAAGATACGAAAAACTTCGGTGTTGTAAATCGGTATGAAACGCCCCTCTATGGCTATGTTTTGCCGACTTCGCAGATACCCGAACAGAGACTCGAACAGCACCCTTATGCTGCCGAGAAACATAACGGTCGCAAAAGCGTCGTAACTCCCCGCGCTTACGTGGACTTTCAGATTTTCGAGCAACAGATTGGAAAACAAAGGCGGCACCTTCTGACTCATAAGGGAATCCTTATCGTCCTTTTTTCTGTTAAGGTGCAATTCTTTCGTCTTGGGTCCTACAGTCAACAAAATACTGCTTTCGCCGTTTTTTCCGCACCCCAAACATACGAAAAACCCGAAAAGCGGAATGCCGAAAAGAGATACTTTGAAAGCCCCGTTGTTCTTATAAACGTCCGTGTTGCCGCTTATTCCGAACTTCCACTGTACCGAAAACAGAATTATTATCAATATCATTATACATAAAAATACCGACACGTTGAAAGTATCGGCATTTGCTTATAAAATTATTTAGATATTTTATTCTATCTTATCCACTTTCTCTCCCTGTAAAAAATCGGGGAGCTCTTCCGTCGCGGCAACTTCTTCTTCGGGAATTTCAAATTCGTTGTAAAGACTCTTCTCTTCGTCGATATGCAAAACTTTTATGCTCTCGATAAGTTTGTCGTAGTCGGGAAGTTGATCTATCGATTCAATCTGAAAACGTTTGAGAAATTCCTCGGTGGTGCCGTAAAGCAAAGGCTTACCTATACTGTCTTTCCTTCCCACGACCTCGATAAGATTGTTTTTCAAAAGCACCTGTATGGTATAATCGCAACTGAGTCCGCGGATCTGTTCCACTTCCAATTTAGTTATCGGCTGCCTGTACGCGATAATTGCAACCGTTTCGAGCGTCGCGTTCGTCAACTCACGCTCTTTTATCGGATTGAGTACCGCGCTCACTTCCGCGGCATAGTCGGGATTCGTCCCGAATTGAATTTTGTTGTTATAACTTATAAGATGAATACCGCTCTCTCCGCTGTATCTTTCCTTCAACTTCTTTACGGCGGCTTTCAATTCGCTCTTTTGCAATCCCAAAGAACTTTGCAAATCGTCGAGACTTATTCCGTTGCCCGACATAAACAAAATCGCTTCGATTATTTTATCCGTTTTTTCCAAATCCATTTTTAATGTACCTTCGTCAAAATTATATCGCCGAAAATCTCTTTTTGCTCGGCTGTGAGAACTTGATTTTTAATGAGTTCCAAAAGCGCCTGAAAAGTGGTTATTATCTCGGACTTCGTGTAGTCGTCCTCGAACAATTCGAAGAAACTTGCCGTTTCCCTCATTGTTATAAAGTCCGCTATCTCGCGAATTTTATCGGCTACCGTGAATCTGTCGAGTTTTATCTGTCTGTTTTGGTTGACAAGCGCCCTTTGCTCCATCTTGACAAACAATTTTTTGAGCGCTTCCATAAGTCCGAGTTTCGTCATGTCTTTGAGTACGAGTTTGGGCTTGCCTACGGTAGGATCGGGCGCGCGATAAAGGATATTCACCGTTTCCTTTTCCTTCATTTTTTCGCCCGCTTCTTTATAAAGTTTGTATTCCTCGAGTCGGCGACGCAAACTCTCTTCGCTGTCCTCCTCGTCATCTTCGGCGATCTCTTCGAGTTTGGGAAGCAACGCTTTGCTCTTTATCTCGAGAAGAAGGGCTGCCATTTCTATAAATTCCGAGGCTTTGTCAAGGTCGATCGTGTCAATCTCTTTCATATATTCCATGTACTGCTCGGTTATCATGGCAACTTTGAGTGTGGCTATATCGAGCTTGTTCTTTTTTACAAGTTCCAACAACAAATCGAGCGGTCCCTCGAAATCCGCGAGTTTAACTCTGTATGAGGAGGAATATTCTTCCTCGCTGTTTATCTCTGTCAATTCTTCGTCCATAACCTATCCGAAAATCAATAACCAAAATTTTGCGAATCCGTTGAAAATAAAATTCGATATAACATTCAAAACGTATGAAAGAGGGTCGAGCCAAGCGGGCAAGGGAACGCCCGAAATACTCGATATCGCATCGGTGATAAGCCCCATCGCAATAAGTCCCACCAAGATAAATGTACTATATTTACGCAAAAAGTTCGTGACTCTGTTCATGGGCTTTGTGAACGCCTCCACAAGACGGAAACCGTCCAACGGATACAACGGCAAAAGATTGAAAATCATAAGAACCAAATTGTATACCGCGCCCGCATAAAAGAAAGCGTAAATCGCATAAAGAAACAAATTGTCGATAGTCGCATATACATCCATTATTACAACAAACATTGTAAAGAAAAAGGACAATATAAGGTTTACGGTAACTCCCGCCAAAGAAACGAGGATCATTCCGAGTTTGGGCTTGCGAAAATTCCTCGGGTCAACGGGAACGGGCTTTGCATAGCCGAAATGAAAAATCACGAGCATCAAAAAGCCTATCGGGTCGAGGTGCTTCAAGGGATTGAGCGTCAATCTGCCGTTCACTTTAGCCGTTCTGTCGCCGTTCCAAAGAGCTACATATCCATGTCCCAACTCGTGCAATACTATGGAAAAAATCAATGCGATCGCAGCGGCAATATAAAAAATAATATTTTGCGCTATAGTCAAGATGTGCTCCTAAGGTTTCTCTTATTTATATAATACCAAAAACGGCTTTTTAAGTCAATCGAAAAAGCCGTCGAAAAAATTTACTTTAATATGAATTTTCCGAACTCGATAATTTTGTTTAAGTATTTTCGAGTTCCTCTATCAATATCGGATCATTGCCTATAAGGTCGCAAGAACTCATAAAGTATTCGGTATTTCCGAACTTTATTGCGGGTTTGAAATAAACTTTACCGTGAAGATGTCCGTATACCACCTTGTTTACGTCGTAACGGGTAAACATTTCCGTAAGTACCGAAGGCTGAAACTTTGCATTGAAAGGCGGAAAATGAGTCATCACAACCACATAATCGCCCTCACGACGCATTTGCCGCATCTTTTCGAGAGATAATTCCATTCTTATAAGTTCACGGTTGAAAATCTTGACGTCTTCGGCTGAAGAAGTCGTTTCGGGAAAAGTCCATCCGCGACTGCCGCAAATGAGCGCAGAGCCGAACCGCAGACAATCGTTCTGAACCGCGTAGACTTTATGCGGAAGTGAGGCACGTACCGCCGAAATGGACTTCCACCAATAATCATGGTTGCCGCGGAGCAATACTTTATTCCCCGGCAATTTATCTATAAAACTTATATCCTTCAACGCTTCGTTAAGTTGCATCGCCCAACTGATGTCGCCCGCAATCAATGTGACGTCATCCTCCGAGGCGCGCCAATTCTTTTCTATTGCTTCGAGATAGCCTTCCCAGCCCCCGCCGAAAATCTCCATGGGCTTCGCTCCCGAAAGAGATAAATGTAAATCCGAAACTGCAAAAATTTTCATGTATTGATTATACTATTTTTTTTCCTCTTTTGCAATCGATTTTAATGTCGTTAAAGCGGCGGAAAGATATTCGAATCGGAAAACCCCGGACATATCACAGAATCGGCTTCGCAATCGGGATATTTGCAATAGCCGTAACTCGGAATCAACAGATCTATCGGGAATACGACTTTCGTTATTACCGTAAGACAGCATTGCACCGTTACGCTTTCGGTAGCGTTGAAGGAACCTATCCTTCCGAAAAGCCTTGCCCATACTTCTATTGTATACGGTACGAGATTTTCGGCGGGCAACCGCAATCTTACCGTATTATGCAACGTTATCGAGGACGAGGCGCTCCCCGTCAATCCACTCGCATCGTTAAAACGCACAAGCAACGGCAATGTATAATCATAGTCTATAATATATCTTTCGCTGTTCGCCACGGGAGTCACAACGAGATTGGATATCGAAGCGTTGCCTACGCTCTCCACCGAGATAAAAGTAAGCGGCGGAGTCGACGCTCCCGAAAACGAGGACAACGGCAAGGTGAGCATAAGATTATCGTACTTTTTTTGACACCCGTCGTAAATCCGTTTTACTTCGACACATACTCTGTAACACAGCCCTTCAAGCGGGCTTCCGTTTATCGATCCGACTTTCATTATGTAAAAAAATCCTCCTCCGTTACTATCAGTATATGGAAGAGAATTTTGTTTGTGATTTTTATTTTACCAAAAGTTCGTCTATTCGTTTGAGTACGTCCTCTTTACCCTCTCGGGTCACCGAAGAAACGGGAATTATGTTGTCTCTGCCCACGCCGAGTACGGAAGAAATTTTCATAATGTTTCTCGAGCGTTCCGCTTTCGACAACTTATCGCCTTTTGTCGCTATTACGGTAAAAGGCAAATTGGATTTATACAGATAATCCGCCATTACAAGATCGAGTTTTGTCGGCTCGTGCCGTATATCCACAAGCGCAAATACCTGTCTTATATTCGTCGAACCTTGCAAATATCCCTCTATCATCGCGCCCCACTTGTCCTTTTCGGATTTGGTGACTCTGGCGAAACCGTACCCCGGCAAGTCAACGATATTAAATTCGCCGTCATTGATCGCAAAAACATTTATAAGTCTGGTGCGTCCGGGTTGAGAAGAAGTAAGCGCGATCTTTACACCCGTTATCATGTTGATAAACGACGATTTTCCGACGTTGGAACGACCGACTACGCAAAACTCGGGAATAGCATATCCTGCCGAAAGATAAGTTCCGCTGTCGGCAAAACTCGTTAAAAATTTTGCGTTCTTTATCTTCATAACTCAGTCCGCAAACGCCGTATCGAATACTTCGGATACATCGGAGACGAATTTAATATCCAAAGCGGCTTTTACTTCGTTGGGAATTTCTTCGTAATCTTTACGATTTTCTTCGGGAATTATAAGCGTCTTGACTCCTGCTCGGAAAGCCGCCAAAGATTTTTCTTTCAGTCCGCCTATCGCAAGCACCTTGCCCCTTATGGTCACTTCTCCCGTCATGGCGACATCCTTACGCACCTTGCGTCCCGTCATTGCCGACAATAAAGCGGTGGTTATCGTTATGCCCGCGCTCGGTCCGTCCTTGGGAGTCGCCCCCTCGGGAAAATGAAGGTGAACATCATACGAGGTGAATTTATCCTTGTCGATACCCAATATATCGGACTTACTGTGAAGATAGGTATATGCCGCGCGACAAGACTCCTTCATGACATCTCCCAAACTGCCCGTAAGTGTAATTTCTCCCTTTCCGCCCGGTATGAGCGCGGCTTCTATCGTGAGAGTGACTCCGCCTACAGCCGTCCAGGCAAGTCCCAAGGCAAGTCCCACTTCGTCGTTCTCGTGCTTGTCTACGTCGCTGAATTTAGGCGTTCCGAGATAGCCGAAAATATCGCCTTTATCAATCTTTACAGCGTTCTTTTCGCCGCTTTCGACTACTTTTACGGCGATCTTGCGGGCTATCGAAGATATTTCACGTTCGAGATTTCTGACTCCGCTCTCTCGGGTATAAAAAGTAATTATATCCATAATCGCGTCGTCCGTTACCGTAACTTCTATGTCCTTCAAGCCGTTCGCCTCGAGTTGTTTGGGAAGAAGATACTTCTTGGCTATTTGCAGTTTTTCAAAATAAGTGTAACCCGTAAGTTCGATTATTTCCATTCTGTCCAAAAGCGGAGGCGGGATCGTTTCCAAAGAATTTGCCGTCATGACGAACATAACGTTGGAAAGGTCGTAAGGAACCTCTAAAAAGTGATCTCTGAAAGCATAATTCTGGTTGGCGTCCAAAACTTCGAGCATTGCGCTTGCGGGATCTCCGCGGAAATCGCTGCTCATCTTGTCTATCTCGTCAAGTAAAAATACGGGATTGAGAACGCCCGCGTTACGCATCGCGCTTATTATTCTTCCCGGTAATGCCCCTATATAAGTTCGACGATGTCCTCTTATCTCGGCTTCGTCTCTGACTCCTCCGAGCGACATCGAAACCATCTTTTTCCCCGCCGCTCTCGCTATCGACGAGACTATGGAAGTTTTGCCCACTCCGGGAGGTCCCACAAAACACAATATGGGTCCGCGATTTTTGCCCGTAAGTTTGTTTACGGCAAGATATTCCAATATCCTCGTCTTTACCTTTTCGAGTCCGTAATGATCCTCGTCGAGAATTTTAGCCGCTTCTTTCAAATCGAGTTTATCCTCGGTCATTTCTTTCCAAGGCACATCGAGAAGCCATTCGAGATAAGTGCGGCTGACGCTCGCTTCGGGACTCGAAGGCGGCATCTTTTCCATACGGGAAAGTTCTTTTAAGAACTTTTCCTTTACTTCGTCGGGGAAGCCCTTCTTTTCCGCCTTTTCGCGGAATTCGTCTATCTCGGCATAATCCTCGCCGAGTTCTTTCTTTATCGCTTTTATCTGTTCGCGTAAATAATATTCTTTATTGTTTTTGTCTATACTCTGTTTGACGGACATCGCGATTTTCTTTTCGGCTTCGAGTATATCGCATTCCGTCAACAACTTTTTGTAAATATCCTCGAGTTGTCCGTATTTGCTCTTTATCTGCAACAATCTCTGTCTTTCGGAATCCGAAGGATATACATAAGTGCCTATCGTGGAGATAAATTTATCCTCGTCCTCGAGGGAAAGAGTCTCGATAAGTTCGGTGGGGATCTTGTTCTCCATCTTTCTGTAGTTGCTCAAGACTTTCTTTATCGCCCTTTTTATGGCTTCCAAAGTCACTTCATTGTCATCGATCTCGCCGTAAGGCTTGACTGCAACCTCAAAATAAGGAGAAATTTGCGTATAAGTCTCTATCTCCATGCGTTTCAAACCCAAAACCAAAACTCTAAGTCCGTCCTGAGGCATTTTCAAAACTTGCTGAATTTTGCATAATGTGCCCACTCTGTTGATATCCTTGGGAGCGGGATTTGCATTCTGCGCGTGCTTTTGGGCTACCAAAAATATCTCTTCGTTTGCCTCGATCGCCTTGTTGAGCGCCAATAAAGACTTGCTCCTTACCATATCAAAATGGAGAGTCTGTCCGGGAAAGACAACGACTCCCCTCATCGCCACCATCTTGTACGACGGCTTGTAATCCGTCATTAATGTAATATCGTTCGCTATTACTCTGTTGAAATTTTCCTCTAACATAGTGTTAGTATACCACAATCAATAACTTTTTTCAACCGATTTCGACCATATACGGAAATTTCATTCCTCGTCATCGGCGGAGACTTGCTGTTTTTCGCCCTTCGCCAAAGGAATTATCTCACCCGCCTTGGTAAGCGCGAGTTTTGTGAGCATAGGTCCCACAAGTTCGTATATAAGCACCGCAAACAAAGTTATGTTACGCACAAGTTCGCCTTGCGCGCCCAAAATACCGTCGCTTATTACCGTAAGCGACATTCCGAGAGCCACGCCCGCCTGAGGCAACAGCGTTATTCCGAGATATTTGTTTATATTCTTATCGCATCGCATGAGCCTTGAACTTGCGCCCGCGCCGAGATACTTGCCCGCCGCTCTTACGAGAACGTATACCACGCCTATCAACACTATTCTCCAATCGCCGAATACGCCGAGTTCCAACTCCGCGCCCGATATTACGAAAAACATAACAAACAGCGGAGCCGTCCACTTATCCGTCTTTTCCATTATCTCGGCTTGCTCTTTGCAAAGATTGCAGAAAAGCGTTCCGAGCATCATGCATACAAGCAATGACGAAAAACCTATGGTTATACTCCCTATTTTCAGTTCGAGCGACGACAACGCCACCGCGAACAGCACAAAAGTTATAGCAAGACACAGACGTTTGGAATTGGACTTGAAACATTTTTCGATAAGGTTGAAAAGCCAACCAAAAAGCGCTCCCACTCCCACCGACAATATAACCTCTATTATCGGGTTGAATATAACCGATATAACATCGAGTTCTCCGCTGCTTATCGTCTTTGCCACGCCGAAAGAAATCGAAAATACGACAAGTCCCACCGCATCGTCGAGAGCAACCACGGGAAGCAACATATCCGTGACGGGTCCTTTCGCCTTATACTGTCTTACGACCATAAGCGTCGCCGCAGGAGCAGTCGCGGTCGCTATCGCGCCCAATATTATCGCGGCGGGAATCGACAATACGTTCGGCATTATAAAGTGCATAACGATAAGCACGACGTCGACAAAAATCGTTGCCGTCACAGCCTGTACTATGGCTATCACCGTCGCCTTTTTACCTATGTGTCTTATCTCCTCGAGACGGAATTCCGTACCTATCGAAAAGGCTATAAAACCGAGCGCCACTTCGCTTATAATATCGAAAGACTTTACCGCGTCCATGGAAACGAATCCGAGACCGTCCACGCCCGCGAGTCTTCCGAGCGCGCCGAGGCAATACGGTCCTATCAAAATTCCCGCAATAAGGTATCCCGTTACGGCGGGCAATTTCAAAAATTTCACTATGCGTGACATAACAAGTCCCGCTATCATAGCGATTGCCAAGCATAAAAGAACACTGTTAACTTCATGAGATATCATAATTTTGCCTTCCTTAAAAACGGTTGCTTTTTTCGCAACCAACCAATTCTATCACTATGCTTCGGTTAAGTCAAGCGTGAATACCCCCTTTTGAGATAAAAATTTTTTATTTGTTTTCTTCGATTTTCGATGACAAAGTTGACAAGTTCGTCTTTTAGTTATATAATAAATTAATTAATCTTCTTTCGGAGAAATTTTATATGGATCATATCGCTGTAGAAAAAAAATGGAAACAAATCTGGCTTGATACAAACGAAGACAAATTCGACCCCGAAAAAGTCGATAATAAATATTATGTGCTTGAAATGTTCTCGTATCCTTCGGGCTCCAACCTTCATTTGGGACATTGGTTCAACTATGCGCCCGCAGATACCTTCGCGCGTTACAAAAAAATGTGTGGAAAAGAGGTCTTTCAACCCATGGGCTTCGACGCCTTCGGATTGCCCGCGGAAAACTATGCAATAAAAACGGGAATCCATCCGCAAGACAGTACCCTGAAAAACATCGCCACCATGGAAAGACAACTCAAAGACATCGGCGCAATGTTTAATTGGGACAGCGAAGTCATCACTTGCCTTCCCGATTATTATAAGTGGACTCAATGGATCTTCTTACAACTCTATAAACACGGGCTTGCTTACCGAAAAGAGTCGCCCGTGAATTGGTGTACCTCGTGCAACACCGTAATCGCCAACGAACAAGTCGTGGACGGCAAGTGCGAAAGATGCGGCGGAGAAGTCACTCACAAAAACATGATGCAATGGTGTCTCAAAATTACCGACTATGCCGAGGAATTGATAGACGGTCTCGACAAACTCGATTGGCCCGAAAAGACAAAAACCATGCAGAAAAATTGGATAGGAAAAAGCCTGGGAGGAGAAGTATCCTTCCCTCTTCCCGACTCCGATAAAAAGATAACGGTATTTACGACTCGCGCAGATACGCTTATGGGCGTTTCTTACGTAGTGCTTGCTCCCGAACATCCCTGGGTCAAAGAATTGACTACTCCCGAATACGCTCAAGCCGTTAAAAAATACTGCGACGAAGCGGCCAAAGCCACCGAAATAGATCGTCTTTCCACGGTCAAAGAAAAAACAGGTCAATTCACGGGTTCGTATTGTATACACCCCATCTCGGGAAAGAAGATCCCGATTTGGATCGCCGATTATTGCCTTGCGGGTTACGGCACGGGCGCGGTAATGGGCGTGCCTTCGCACGACGATCGTGACTTTGCCTTCGCTACCAAATACGGTTTGCCTATACAAAGAGTCATAAAATCCGCGGACGGCTCTCCCGACGATTTACCTTACACCGCTTACGGAGTCATCTGCAACAGCGGAGAGTTCGACGGACTGACTACCGCCGATGGAAAGAAAAAAATACTCGCTTTCCTTAACGAAAAAGGTTTGGGATGCGAAAGAGTCAATTATCGTCTCCGCGATTGGTCTGTTTCCCGTCAGAGATATTGGGGCGCGCCCATCCCCATCATTCACTGCCCTCATTGCGGCACGGTTCCCGTACCCGAAAAGGATTTGCCCGTGAAATTGCCCTATAACGTAAACTTCACTCCCGACGGAAAGTCGCCTTTGGGAAAATGCAAAGAGTTTTTGGAGACGACTTGCCCGATATGCGGAGAAAAAGCCACAAGAGACCCCGACACTCTCGACACCTTCGTATGCTCGAGTTGGTATTTCTTGCGCTATCCCGACAACAAAAACTCCGAAAAACCTTTCGATACCGAGTGGATTGACAAAATGCTCCCCGTAGACAAATATATCGGAGGCGCGGAACACACCTGTATGCACCTTCTTTATTCGAGATTTGTCACAAAGGCTTTGAGAGATATGGGGTATATCCACTTCGACGAACCTTTTACTTCCCTTATCCATCAAGGCCTCATTCTCGGTTCGGACGGAGAAAAAATGAGTAAATCCAAAGGCAATGTTGTCAATCCCGACGATTATATCTCGAAATACGGCTCCGATGTGTTCAGACTTTATATAATGTTCGGTTTCTCGTTTACCGACGGCGGACCTTGGAACGACGACGGACTGAAAGCCATAGATAAATTCTTGGACAGAGTGGAAAGACTTGCCGATACAACGCTTTCAAAACGCAATGACTGCGCTCACGGAAACTACGGCGACGCAGAGAGAGAACTCGATTATGCGCTCAATTACTGCATAAAAAACGTCAACAACGATATAGAAAACTTTTCTTTCAATACCGCCGTTGCGAGAATAATGGAACTTGTCAACGCCGCGTATAAATACGAAAGCGGCAACCCCGACTATAAATTCTTATACAAAGTAATTTGCGAACTCATAAAGATCATGGCTCCTTTCGTCCCCCACTTCGCCGAAGAATTGCACCAAAGAGCGGGCTTCGCAACTTCAGTTTTCCAGGAATCCTTCCCCGTATGCGACGAGAGCAAACTCGTGAAATCACAGGTGGAAATAGCGATACAAATAAACAGCAAAATAAGAGGAAAAACACTCATTCCCACGGGGCTGAGCAATGACGAAATAATCGAACTTGTCAAAAACACGCCCTCGGTAAAGACGCTTCTCGGCGATAACATTATCAAAAAGACAATAGTCATTCCGGGGCGTCTCATCAACTTTATTATCTGAAAAAAAGCATAATAAAAAATCGAATATCCGCGCGCATACTGCTCTGCTCGCGGATATTTTTTTATTGTTTATCGCCTATTTGTTTTATCTTTGCTTATTATTTTATCTTATACGGAATTTATTACAAAAGCGCAACGATCTCGCTTGCGGAGAGCGCGGGCGTACGATAAGAAGTGTCGAAAACAATATCGGCATAACCGAAATACAGTTCGTTGCGGGCTTTAAGGATATTTTCTATATCCTCTTTTTTGGTTATAAGCGGTCTGTCGGCTTTTATCTTTATGCGTTTTTCGAGAACGGCGATCTCGCAAGTAAGCAAAACCACGGTACAATTTTCCTTTACTTTTTTCATAAGTTCGCTGTCGAGAACGGCTCCGCCGCCCAACGAGACGACGCGATCCGACTCGAGTACCGCTTCCAAAGAAATTTCCCTTTCCGCTTTTCGGAATTCCGTCTCTCCGTGTGTTGCGAAAAACCGCGCAATATTTCCGTATCGCGAAACGAATATCTCGTCGGTATCGACAAATTCTTTACCGATAAGCGAGGCTATCTCTCTTCCGACGGAAGTTTTGCCGCTGCCCATCATTCCTATAAGCGCAATATTTTTCATTTTTTGCTTACTCGTTTTTTGTTTAATTGCAAGCATTCGTCTATAGCCCTCAAGTAGCCCTCTATACCCATACCGCTTATCACTTTATCGCATCTGACGCCCGTAACGAGATTGTGTCGAAACTCTTCTCGTGACATTATATCGGTAAGGTGTACCTCTATTTTGGGAATGTCAAGTATCGAAAGAGCGTCCGCTATCGCATAACTGTAATGCGAGTATGCTCCCGAATTGATTATAATACCGTCATACGAAAAACATTCGTGCAACTTGTCTATAATCGCGCCTTCGCTGTTGGAGTGAAAAAAATCGACTTCGATATTTTTACCATGAGCATAATCGGCGATTTTCGCTTCCAATTCCTTCAACGAAAAGCCGCCGTAAATTGCTTCCCGTCTTTCCAAAACGTCCATATTGGCGCCGTTTATCACTTGAATTTTCATTTTTTATATCTCCCGAATCCCCGCAATGATTTTTTCATAGAGACGTTTTTTCTCTTCGTGACTTCTGCGCATACCGAAAAATATTTCATCCGCGGCTATCGCCTGATAGACAAGCATTCCCAATCCGTCGCTGTAACGGATGCCTCTGCTCGCGCATAAAGCGAGCATATTGCTCCCCGCATATCTGAGTTCATATATGAATTTCGGGGCGTAGGAATTTAACGAAAAGTCCTCGGGAGTGCAATTTACTATCACTTCGGGTGAAAAGGTCGCCTTTTTGTCTATGCCGAACAATTCTTCCAACTCCGCCTTTGTATCGGAGTTTCTGCTCTCGATCCTCACGGAAAGTCCCAAAGATTTAAGCGCGGGAACAACCGTCTCCGCCGCGCCGCCGCTGCCCAACACAAGAGCCGTCCCGTAACCGTCGTTGCGGATCTTTTCGCCCATATCCATACGAAAACCATAATAATCGGTATTATATCCCATCAGTTTTCCGCCGCTGTTGACTACGGTATTGATACTGTCGAAGTCACTGCAAAGGACGTCGACAAAAGGGACTATTTCTCTTTTGAGAGGCTTTGTGACATTGAATCCCGAATACTCGGATCTCAATATATGTATATCTTCTCTTAAATCGCCGATTTCCCTTATGTCGTACTCGGCATTGATATTCCATTCTCGATAAATCATTTCATGTATCTGCGGAGACAATGAATATCCTATATTTTTTCCTATAACACAATATCTTTTTTTCATAATAATTCCTCTGTAAATTTCGGATAGCTGACGGAAATACAATCGGTATCCGTTTCTCCGCCCCTTTCCGAGGCAAGGAGTCCCACCACAGCGCTCATCGCTATTCTGTGATCGCCGAAACTGCAAACCTTTCCGCCCATAAGAGAGCCTGCGCCCTCGATTATTATGGAATCCTCGGAGTCTGCATAAGCGCAGCCGCCCAAAGATTTTATCATTTGCAGCGTCGTTGCTATTCTGTTCGTTTCCTTGTTTTTCAACGCGCTCGCGCCTTTTATAATACTTCTGCCTTTTGCAAAACATGCGGCAACTGACAATAAGGGAATTTCGTCGATCAAAGAGGGTACTTCGTCCGCTTCGACAATAAACGACCTATCGACTTTGCCGCAAATCGAAACATCTTCGATCTCTCCGAACGTGTCCGTTCCCGTCGTCTTGCGAGTGATTTCCGCCCCCATCCTCGAGAAAACTCTCAAAAATCCGCTCCTCTCTTCGCTGTAACCGAGTCCTTTGACCGTAACCCGTCCGCCCGTCAAAAATGCCGCCGCCATGGGATAAGCCGCCGAGGACAGATCCCCGCCTATCGTTATTTTTCTTCCCGTCAATACGCTCGGTTCGAAAATTATCGTATTTCCGATACAACTTATTTCTCCGCCCATCGCTTTCATAAGACGCTCGGTATGTCTTCTTGTCGCAATAGGTTCGGTTATACGCGCCTTCACGCCCGAAGTTAACGCCGCGAATAAAATCGCGCTCTTGACTTGCGCCGACGCCGAAGGCATCTTATAGTCGGAATTTTGTAACTTCCTTCCCGTTATATACAGCGGAGGTCTGTTGTTGTCCGCTTCGATAGACGCTCCCATAAGTCTCAAAGGCTCTATCGTCGCGCTCATATCGCGTTGACACAGACTTTTATCTCCCGCTATTGTCGCCTTTACTCCCTCAATACCGCTTAAAAGCCCCGTAAGCAATCTCAAAGTCGTCGCCGAATTGCCCGCATTCAGCGAAAACTCTCCGCGTATCGGTCGAGAGCGTATTACGACGGTATCGTTTACGCGGCCGACGTCGGCTCCCAACGCGCGAATACAGTGTAAAGCAGACTCGGTATCTTCGGCAATAAGCGGATTTTCGACAACGGTTGCGCCCTCGGCAACGGCGCCCGCAATATATGCTCGCACGGTCTCGCTCTTATCGGGCGGAGCGGACAAATTTTTATCGAATTTATCTACAGGTGAAATATGCATTGAGTTTTGTCCTTACCGCCTTTGTATCGAGTTCTTCTCTTTTTGTCTTGCCGAGAGCAATCGGCACAATAAACGCTATTCCTTCGGAGTTCTTTTTGTCCTTCTTCATCTTTTCTACGATCTTGGAACAGTCCGTCTCGGGAAGCGTTTTCCCCGCGTTGACGCCCATAGTCAATTTGCAAATTATATCGTAAAACGAGGGTTCGATAAGTTCTCGGAACATCGCGCTTTCGATTTGAAGCCCCCATATTACGCTTTCGCCGTGGCTTATGCCGTAAAGCGATTCTATAGCGTGTCCCACCGTATGCCCGAGATTGAGTTCGTTGCGTAAAGATTTATCGTAAAAATCCCGTTTGCATATCTCTTCTTTGTACATAGCGCAAAGTCTTGCCGCGTCAAACGATTTTTCGATATTTCCCGATAGCAATGCGTCAAAATTCTCGTTAACGAATTTCAGAATTTTCGGACTCAATAACGCGGTCTTTATGATCTCTCCCAATCCCGACGTCATTTTTTCTCGGTTCAACGAGTTCAAAAACTCTTTACAGAAAAATATTTTCCGAGGAGAATGAAAAGCGCCCAAAATATTTTTCGCTCCATAATTGACTCCCGTCTTTCCGCCGACTGCGCTGTCGGATTGCGCAAGCAAAGTCGTGGGTACGGAATTCCATTCTATGCCTCTCATATATATGGCAGAGGCAAACCCCGCGGTATCGAGCGTAACTCCTCCGCCTATCACGGTCAATACGCTCTTTCTCGTCGCGCCGTTCTTTAACAGAAACGAGCAGATTTTTCGGACTTCGGACAGCGATTTTTTCTTTTCCGACGCTTCCGCAATATATTTGTGAGAAAAGGCAAATTTGTCTCCGTAAAGTCTCTCGACTTCGGAATCTATAACGGCAAACTCTCCCGATAATGCCAATTCGTCAAGACTGTCAAAAAACATTAATTCACTCATGATCTTTCGTATTTTTCAAAACGCTCTTTGATTTGACTTAAAGTACTGCCGCCCGTTTCCTCGGAAATTATTTCGGCTATCGCTATCGCCGCAACATTGCGCGCTATCACCGCAACCGTGGGAACGGCGCATACGTCGCTCCTTTTATAAACGGGAACAGCCGCCTCTTTCTTCCTTATATCTACCGAGTCTACGGGGAGTTTTATGGTCGGAACGGGCTTTACCGTAACGGTGGCGGAAATCGTATTCCCGTTGGTTATTCCGCCCTCAAGCCCGCCGCAATTATTGCTTGCGCGAACAATTTTTCCGTCCCTTAACAATATCGGATCGATAACCTGACTCCCGAGTTTATCGGCATACCCCGCGCCGAGACCTATTTCCACCGCTTTTACGGAAGGAACGGACATGAGAGCCGCCGCAAGCAAGGCGTCCGCTCTTTGCGACGGAAGTACATAACTTCCCATGCCCACAGGCAATCCCAAAATATCCACTTCGACTTTGCCGCCTATACTGTCGCCCGACTCTCCGACTCTTTCTATCTCCGCTTCCAAGAGAGGAGCCGCCGACATATCGGCGCACCTTGCCGCGCAAACGTCAACTACGGAGTTGTATAGAGAAGGATCTCCGTGAGGAAAACATTCTATGCCGCCTATCTGCACGACGTGCCCTACACATATCACTTTCAACTCCGATAAAAGGCATCGGATTATCGCGCCCGCGGCAACGTAAGCGGCAGTGGGTCGCGCGCTTGCCCGCTCCGCCGCAACCATCGGAGGTAAATCGTATTTTATCGCGCCCGTAAAGTCCGCATGGCCGGGACGAGGAACAAAGTCTTTATATAATAAGTCGTCATCGGGACGAAAATCTTTGTTTTCGATACAAAAAGCCAACGGCGCGCCCGTAGTAATTCCTTTACTCAGCCCCGCCGTTATGGAAAACGTATCCTTTTCGATATTCTGTCTTTGGCTCCTTCCCAAAGACGTTCGCCTGAGTTTCAGTTCGTTTTCGACAAATCCGAGGTCGGGCTTGAACCCCGACGGCAATCCGGAAATTATTCCCGTAAGACACTTGCCGTGAGATTCTCCCGCCGATATAAATTTTATCATACGCATTCTCCTTGACTTCCCGCTCGATGATATAATGTCGACTTTTGTCCGAAAATCACAACTTATCCCAACGAGCGCGACAGACAAAAGCAATAATATCGCACGCGCGAGGTATGTTATTTCGATTCTCGGATTTTCACGGCAAGTCCTTAAAAAGTTACATTCACGTTCTTTCTCTCTTCCTCGTCGGAAAGTTCGAAATAAACTCTCTTTTCGATTTTCATCATCTTTGCAATGATATTGGAGGGAAAAGAAGAAATTTTGGTATTAAACGTTTTTATCGTTGCATTATAATATTTCCGACTTTGAGCCATCTCGGTTTCCATGCGCTGAAATTGTTCCCTGAGTTCTGCAAAATGTTTGTCGTCATTGAGTTCGGGATAACGCTCGGAAAGCGCGAATACCGATCTTAAAGTCGTATTCAACTCATTTTCCGCTTGCATTTTTGCTTCGGGGCCCGCCGCGGTCGCGGCGTTGTTTCTCGCCTCGACGACACGAGTCAAAGTCTCGGATTCTCCTGTCGCATAGCCCTTTACCGTCTCGACAAGATTGGGAATGAGATCGTAACGTTTTTTCATATAAACATCGATCGTCACCCACCCTTCGTCTGCATTGTTGATGTATTTTACAAGAGTGTTATAGATGGAAATCCCCCAAACAAGAAGTACGATTGCAAGCAATACAATCGCCGCTGCCACCGCCAAAGCAACTATGGCGACGGTACTTATCGAAAATAAATCGGGCATATATTCCCTCCTTCGTTTTTCATTGATTATTATATCTTATATTCCCTTTTATGGCAAGTATTTTGGCAAAATTTTTAATTTACTTCATTATTTTTGTCTGCCAATAAAAGCTCGATACCGCAAAAAATCGTATATGCCACTTTTTCCTGATATGTCGCTTGCAGCAGAAGTTTTTCATCTTCGGCATTGGACAAAAAACCGCATTCTATGAGTATCGACGGATATTCGCTGCAACGAAGTATGTAATAGTCGCCCTCTTGAGGGCTGCGCTTGCTTGCTTCGAGATTTGCATTGAGAACTTTTTGCATGGAGTTTGCGATCTCTTCCCCGATTTCGCTGCCCGGTGCATAAAAGACCTGCGCTCCGCGTTGATTTGCCCGAGGAAAAAAATTCTGATGTATGCTTACCATGAGGTCGGGCTTGGCTTCTTCTATGATTTCCTTACGCTTTTTCATATCGTCAAGTTTTTTGCTTTTGGAAAACAGCCCGTACAGTCCGTCGCTGTTCTTTCTCGTCAAGACGACATTATAGCCCTTCTCCGACAAAAAATGCTTGAGACTTTTGGTTATGGCAAGATTAATTTCCGCTTCGGGAGTAGACGTGTTTACGCCGACTACGCCGCCGTCTATCCCGCCATGTCCCGCGTCAAGTACAACCGTCAACCCGTTGGACGGCTCGATATATGCCGCCCGCGCCACCATAGAAACGGTTACGCCGAGCGTAACCGCTATGACGCACACCAACAAACACAACGCAACTTTTTTGGCGCGAATTGTCAAAAACATCTGTTATTGCCCCGCATAAAGTCCGACTTTGCCCGACGCCCAACTGTCTACAAACGTGCCGAGACTTCTGCCCGCGCTCTTTTCGAATGCTCCGATAAGATTGTCCGCCGTCGCTCTCTTGTTTGCGTTTTCATCAAAATAAATTTTCAGACCCGAAAGAAATTTCTTTTCCCCTATCGTATTATAAAGCGATTCGAGCATCAAACTTCCTTTCAGATAGACAAGATAACTGTATTCCATGTTCGAACCATAAGCGTTCAAAGGTCTGTTGAATGAAGTATCATCCTTGCCGTTATGCTTGTATAACTCGCAATAAAGAGTAAAAGAACTCAACGCGTCGGCGATCCTGTCGGACTTTTTGACTCCGTATTTGTCGAACGCTCCGTAAAACAACGTTGTGGAATACTCGGCAAGCGCTTCGTCTATCCACGCTTCGGTTATCTGATTGTTTCCTACCGCGCAACCCCACCATTGGTGCGCGACTTCATGGGCTATGACCTCGATCGTGAGAGATTGATTGAGTGTATCGGAAATGTATACCAACCCCGGATATTCCATTCCACCCTGCAAAAAAGGAGTTTTGACAACCGATAACGTCGAGTAAGGAAGTTTACCGAAAGTGTCGGTATAGAAATTTACGGCATCCGTCGCCGCCGAAAGATTATTATCCGCATTAACGTCGTCATAATAATAGTAAGTGATACTTATCCCCGAAGCCGAAGCGCTCTTTTGTTCGAACTTGCCGAGGACAAATGCAAAATCTCTCAAGTTTTTCGCCTCTGCGGTCGTTGTCTTTATACCGTTCTCGACGCTTTCGCCGCTTATGGGCGCGGGAGAAGCCATCGTATAACTTTCGGGATAGCGAACCGTTACCTTGTAATCCGCAAGTTCTCCGACAAAAGGGTCTCCTATCGCATAGTACGGACTCGTATCGAATTTTCCGTCGATATACGCGCAGGCTACGGGATACCAATTCCCGAAATTGACATTATTATCCAAATATCCGAGTCTGTGTCTCATGTTGGGAAGCGTCACCGTGAACTTCATGGAAATACGCGTACTTTCGGAAGGCATCAGTTTTTCCGAAAGTTTTATTACCAAAATATCGTCATCCTGACCGCCTATCTCGTTTACGGCGTCGGTTCCGTTCTCTTTTATCTGTGACAACGTTATGCCGCCGAAAGATTCTCCGTTGGGATATGCGGTCTGCTTATCACTGTCCGTCACGGGAGAAAATCTCGCGCCCTTTCTGTATGCCGCGGGATACAAATGGAACATCACTTCTTCCAACTCGACGTCGCAATTATTGACATAATTTACCGTCATATCGGCAGTCAACGTCTTGTCCGCTTCGTTATATTCGGCTTCTATGACGTAGGACGTTTCCTCTCCCCGCTTTTCGGAACACGCCGAAAACAACGGACACAAGGCAATTACAAGTAACACAATTAAAATCTTGAATGTTTTTTTCATACTTTTCCCCTTTATAAATCTGCTAAAAAAATTATATGAACCTCAACAAGCATATAGAACGTAATTTTTTTACATTAGCCGTGCCTCGAAAATATGTAATTTGTAAGACATTCCCGAAAAATATTTTGTATTTACGATTGACTAAAAATATATATAATGTTATAATTATATTAACTTATGAGAAGGAGTTTTATAAATTGAAACCGGAAAGGATAAAATTCATCTATTCGATATTTCTTTCCTTACTGACGGTAACCGTCGGGATCGTCTTTATCGTTCAAGTCGCGGACATTTATTATGGCGGACCGAATGCCGATCGCTTACATAATTATACAGTCGAAGCCGTCAAGTCTCATCTTGTGCTGCCACTGATTTTTTTGGGTATATGGATCTTGGCTATTATAGGCGGATTCGTATTTTCGGTACTCGTCCCTTCGCTCAAGCGTACAAAACCCTCTGCCGACAACCGTAAAACGCTTGACAGGCTGATGTCCATAATGCCCTGCGATAACAGTAAGGAAACAAAAGAAATCAAAGACAAATTAATAAAATTCGAGAGGATTCGTCTCATTGTTTTTATCGTTTCGCTGGCAATAGGTTTGGGCGTCGCGCTTTTTACTCTTACATACACGCTTGATCCTTCGCACTATTCCGCAACCGAATTTCTTACCGATATGATAAAGTTTTTGAGAACGGTGCTTGTGTGGATAATCGCCGCTTTCGCCGTATTTTTGATTGCGGTATTCCTCGACTCTTTGATGATAAAGAAAGAAACGCAATTAATCAAAGAAGCCATAGCCAAGAAAGGCAAAGGCTCGGGTGACAAGACAATCGACAAGAGCAAGGACAGAAAAAAAAGCGTCTATTTTACTACCATTGCCTGCATGTTGCTGTTTGTTATATTGAGCGCTGCTTTCGGCGCCTCTGCCGAACACTTGGTGTTGTATGTCTCGATTGCGGCATTGATAGTCATCTTGTTTATACTTTACGAAATGAAAACTTGCGGACTTCTTCGCGGAAAGACAAACAACACTCAAAATTTGCTGATCCCGAGAATTTCCGTCGCTTTGATCGCGATAGTCTTTGTCGTTTTGGGCGTGGTCAACGGAAGCGCCTCGGATGTGTTTATCAAAGCGATTAAAATTTGTACCGAATGTATAGGGTTGGGTTGAGATCATGAATGTATTTAAGAAAATTTTCGGTTGGTTTTCAAGGCATTGGCCTACAAAACGAAGAATCATACAAGTCTATACCGCTCTTTTGTTCAACTGTAATATAAAGGGCTTTGTAAAGGGACGCATCTATACGGGAAACACAAAATATTTGTGTACTCCCGGACTTAATTGCTACTCCTGTCCCGGAGCCGTTACCGCCTGTCCCATGGGCGCGTTGCAAAACGCTTTCGCGTCGTCGGCGACTCGCACTCCTTACTATATACTCGGAATTTTGGGATTGCTGGGATTGATGTTCGCAAGAACAATATGCGGCTTTTTGTGTCCCGTAGGTCTCGGACAGGATCTGTTGTATAAAATAAAAACTCCCAAAATAAAAAAGAGCAAATATACGCGCGCGCTGTCGTATGTAAAATATGTCATTTTAGTCGTGTTCGCCTTTTTAATACCTTTGATGTACGGAATCGTTCAAAGTTCGGCTGTGCCCGGGTTCTGCAAATATATCTGTCCCGCGGGTACTTTGGGCGGAGGTATCGGATTGCTCGTCAATCCCGCAAATACCGATTACTTTGCAATGCTCGGGCCTCTGTTTACCTGGAAATTCGCTCTGCTCGTTGCAATCATAGTCTTTTGCGCTTTTATCTATCGCCCCTTCTGTCGATTCCTTTGCCCCTTGGGAGCGATCTACGGCTTTTTCAACAAGATCGCCATAATAGGAGTCAAACTCGACAAACAAAAATGTACCGACTGCGGCTTGTGCGTCTCGCATTGCAAAATGGATATAAAACACGTCGGAGATCACGAGTGTATAAATTGCGGAGAATGTATCTCGGTCTGCCCCGTTAAAGCGATAAGTTGGAAAGGCTCCAAACTCTTCCTTAAAGCAAACGCATATAACGAGCAGACTGTAACCGAAGAAAAGCCCTTGACTCCTCTGCTCGCAACGGCGTCGGCAAGTGAAATGCCCTCGGAAAACGCTCTCTCGAACAATATCGTCACCGAGAGCGTTACGAACGAAAATCCTTCTATATACTCCGAAAATATCGAAAACGACGAGACTCCTTTCGACGAAGCAAACGTCGCCGCGGACAATGACTCGCCGCAAGATCCTATCGACACGAACGCCGAAAACCGCGAACAAAAAGACAAGACTCCCAAAACAAAAAAAGGAAGAAACTTTTATTTGCAACTCGGAGCATTCTGTCTTGCCTTTGTGGTGCTTTTCGGCGCAATACTCTACTATAACGTTATACTGAAATACGATAACATAAACGCTTTGAGCGAAGGCGACGTCGCGCCCGAGTTCAGTCTGCAAACTTACGGCTACGATAACAGCGGAAAATACGCTCTGCTCGACGATACTTTCGATTTCAGCGAACATCTCGATCAGATCGTTGTCATAAATTTCTGGGCTACTTGGTGCGGACCCTGTACCCAAGAATTGCCCGACTTCGACAGAATACAAAAAGAATATCCCGAGATTTGCGTCGTGGCAGTCCATACCACTGCGATAACAGTGCCTTCGGTTGCCGATTGGGTCGTAAACGACAAGCCCGCCTTTACTTCATTCGATGTAACTTTCCTTCAGGATAAAGTCATAGCGGACGAAAATTCCCCCTATAACGGTCAGACGATCTTCGAAACTTTCGGGGGTAAAGACGCGCTCCCCGTTACAGTAATAGTCGTAAAGGGACTCATAAAAAAGATAAATAACGGCAGTATGCCCTATGAAACTCTTAAAAGCGTCATCGAATCTTATGTATGATCGATAACCTTCGAATTGTTATAAAAAAACGCCTTATAAGTTCCGAACTTGTAAGGCGTTTTTTGTTTGCTCTCGCGCTCCGTTGTACATGACAAGAACACTCCTTTGGAAAAGACTGTCCGCGCGACGGTCTTTTCTCTCCGTCTCCGCAGATAATTATCTCGTCTGTGTAAGACGAATGTTTCGATTTGTTTACGCGATAAGTTTTTCATCGGGAATTATCTTCAGCAAAGACAAAAACTCGGAATTTGTCATCGGATGATTTTCGTCATAGACCTTTACACCGAAATACCCGTCTATATTCTTGAGTTTGCCGCACGAATCCGCAAAAGATATTGCCCGTCTTATGGCGTCGTAGACTATATGCGAAGTCGTCGAATACAGTTTTGCAACACTATCGTACACTTGGTTCATAAGCGAACATTCGGTATTTATCTTCAATGCTGCCTTTATATATCCGAACGCAGCCTTATTGGGCAATATTCCCAAACTTAACAATAAACTGTCCGTTCTCATTTTTTACCTCCTTTGTTTGATTGAATTTCAATAATATTTTTGGCATCTATTGATTTTTCGTTTTTTATTATATTCATCTTCCGTCAATCGAGTTTTTCACGGGGAATTATCTTAAGCAGAGACAAAAACTCGGAGTTCGTCATCGGATGATTTTCGTCATAGACCTTTACGCCGAAATATTCGTCTATATTCTTGAGTTTGCCGCATGAATCCGCAAAAGATATTGCCCGTCTTATGGAGTCATAAACTATATCGGGAGTAGTGGAAAAGTTCTCGGCAATGCTTTTATATATGTCGTTCATCGCGCCTAATCCGATATCGGACTTCAACGCGAACTTTATGTACCAAAATGCCGACTTGTTGGGTAAAATCCCCAAATTCAAAAGAAGATTATCTATTTCCATTTACGCTCCTTGTTTTGTCAAATGACTCTTTATATCATCTGAATACAATATTCGAATAAATTTTTTCAAAAGGATTAATTTTCGACAATATAATAACATCGCCGCAAATCAAAGTCAAGTATGCATAACCGACTATTATGCTCAATTATTTAATAAAATCAAATATTTTTACCGAATATCAATAATAAAGACCTATTATTGCAAATAAAAACCGATTCCCGCAAACAAAAAACCGACCCGAACTATGTTCGGATCGGGATGCCCTTCGCGGAGAAAGAGGGATTTGCTCCGCAAGTAAGCAGCAATATGATAATACAATCGATGTCTCACTTATCCGCATGACACAACAAAAGAGATTACCGAAAAAATCATGTCGTATTATCTCATTTTATTCCTTCGTCATTACATCAATTTTCTCTGTTTTTCTTATAATAAATTCTATTTCAGCGTTTTCTTACGATATAATAGCACAATATAAAATAATATGTCAAGCGTTTCAAACAATCAAAATTACGGGAAATCAAACAAAAATCAAAAGCCGAACGATCACAACACAATTTATCTATTATTGACCTTTTAATTTATAGAGAGTCGTTCGCCCGTTCTTTCCCGTTTATTTTTTGTCTGTTTCGAATCCCTACATACAGAGACGACTTCAAAAGCCGATTTTGTGACATTCTTTTATAAAATAAAATGTGAAACTTCCTTCACATTCGATTTTATATGCTTTTATTCTGTTTCTATCTTTCCCGACGCTTTATTCTCCGATCGCTTATCGGTTGATAATTGCTCGACGCGCATTTTCAATTAAAACTGTTTTTTGATTTTTTGATACGCAATTCTCGGACTGCCGTCTGCAACATAAATTATTCCTCGCTCTTGGAATCCGTTTTTCAGAATCAAATGTTGCATAATTTTATTGTCTTTATGCGTATCTATTCGGATATTGGATATTTTACTCTCGCAATATTTAAGGCACATATCGAAAATACCGTTTATTTGTCCGTTGCTCGCAACCCTATGGATAGTGCCGTATGTATCGTCATTTTCCCAACTGCCCTCGATCTTTTTATAAGTAGGCTCCTCTCCTATTATGAAACTGAACACACCGCAGATCGCTCCGTCTCGTTCAATCACATAACTATGATTGCGGTCTATGTCATCGGCAATCGTTCTCTCTTCGGGGAATTTGTCATACCATTGATGAGGATTTCCGTTTAATCGCATCTGTTCCCTCGCATAGCGATATATTTCCATAACCGCCTGAAAATCCTGCCTTTTTGTCGATCTTATATTGAGCACAATAATCTTCCCCCCCCTTCGCCGAATTTCCGTCTATCCGTTATTATACCATAAACGCGAAAGTATGGCAAACAATACCGTCTCTTGTAAAAGAGAAGGCTCAAATTTTTCCCTCTCGGATATTAAAGAATATTTATAAAATCAACTTACAAACAAGCCGCTTGGACAAGAGTTCAAACGGCTTTGTTTTTATGATATTTGTTTCAATTTACACCGAAAAGCAAATCGGCATAAGTGGGAACGGGATAATAATCTTTCGGCAATAAACATTCCAATTCATCCACCGCTTGTCTAAGCATAAACATTGCTTTATCGACCTCGTCTCTGAAAACGCTCGCACGTTTCAAAGTCTGTCCGAACTGCACCGCCTTTGCTTGTTCGAGGGCTTTTTCGAGTTCGCTTACCCGTTGCTCGATCTTTTCTATGACCGAAGCCGTTTCGTTCGCTTTTTTCAATTCGATTTTATATAAGCCCTGAACGCCCGCCTTTTGTGAATTCAATACGTTTTCTACCATAAACGACGCATATTTTATTGCGGCGGGAATAAATTGCTTTTTCGCCATGTCAAGCATGGTTTTTGCTTCGATATTTTTTGTTTTGTTATATACTCTGAGTATAATTTCATATCGGCTGTTGATTTCCGTGGGCGTGAAAACTCCGTACTTATTAAACAAATTTACGTTTTTCTCCGCAACCAAGCAAGGAGCAACCTCAACAGTATCCTTAAACTCGGGCAAATTTCGCTTTGCCGCCTCTTTTCTCCATTCTTCGGAATATCCGTCGCCGTTAAAAATGACTCGTTTATGTTCGTTATACAGTTCTTTAATAATATCATCGACTGCGGCTTGTTTATCCGAAACGCTTTCGAGTCTTTCCGAGATAAAATCCAAAGATTCGGCTACGATAGTATTCAGAACTATATTACAATCGGCTATCGACTCGGGTGCGCCCGGCATTCTGAACTCGAATTTATCGCCCGTAAAAGCAAACGGACTCGTCCTGTTGCGATCCGTGGGATCCAATTTCAAACTCGGAACGGTTTTTATCTTCATATCCAAATACGCTTGATGCAAACTCTTTTGAGTCGAGCCGTTCACTATACGCTCGAAAGTCTCTGTAAGGTCTCCGCCGAGAAATACGCTTATAACCGTAGGAGGCGCCTCGTGTCCCCCGAGTCTGCAATCGTTTCCCGCGGTAGCAACGCTTAATCTCAATAGATCCGCATGAAGATCGACTGCGCGCAACACAGCAAGACAAAACAATAAAAATCTTTTGTTGGCCGCGACGTCTTTGCCCGCCTTAAACAAATTCTCCCCCGAATCCGTTGACAAACTCCAATTGTTATGTTTACCGCTCCCATTCACCCCTTCAAAGGGCTTTTCATTGAGCATACATCTCAATCCGTTCTTCTTGGCGACCTTTTTCATTATTTCCATCGTCAAATGATTTCTGTCGCAAGCGACGCTCGCATTTTCGTATATGGGAGCAAGTTCATGTTGCGCGGGTGCAACTTCGTTATGTTTGGTCTTACTCGTAATCCCGAGTTTCCACAATTCATTATCCAACTCGGACATAAAATGACTCACTCTGTCGTTCAAATTTCCGTAATAATGGTCGTCCATCTCCTGCCCTTTTGGCGGCATACAGCCGAACAAAGTCTTGCCCGCAAATTTCAAGTCCGCCCTTTGAGAATGAAACTTTTCGTCAACCAAAAAATATTCCTGCTCCGCGCCTATTTGAGGTATTACACGACGAACTTTATCATCGCCGAGAAGTCGTAATAACCTTACGCTCTGTTTGGATATACATTCCATTGAACGCAATAACGGAGTCTTTTTGTCCAACGCTTCGCCGTTATAAGAAGTGTAAATCGTGGGAATACACAATGTTCCGTCTTTGACGAAGGCAGGACTCGCGCAATCCCAAGCGGTATATCCCCTCGCTTCAAAAGTCGCTCGCAAGCCTCCGCTCGGAAAACTCGAAGCGTCCGCTTCGCCCTTTATAAGGTTTTTCCCCGAAAACTCCATTATCACTTCGTCGGGTCCTATAAGAGATAAAAATGCGTTATGTTTTTCGGCAGGAGATCCCGTCATCGGTATAAACCAATGACAATAATGCGTCGCGCCGAGAGAAATTGCCCAATCCTTCATTGCGCTTGCCACAACTTCGGCTAAATTGCTATCAAGTTCCGTACCGTCTTTGATCGTTTGCTTCAAAGACATATATACATTTTTGGGTAACTTGGAACGCATAATTTTATCGTTAAAAACCAAACTCCCAAACATATCCACAAATTTTATATCTTCCATTGTATCCTCCGAATTGCAGAACAAAACCGATCATGCGTTAGCAACGAATCTAATCGTCCGATGTCGTTCTACCACATTCCTGTGTGTTTTTGTAATTATACCATAAATACGCAAACAAAACAAGCGTTACCCTCTTTTGTAAAGCGCAAAAAATAAAGATAGCCCAACGACAAAATAATCACTTTGAAGAATAAAATTTTATTACAAAAACAAGCCGTCTGAACGATAGTTCAAACGACTTGGGCTTTGGCGGCACGTCGGCATCCGAATTTGAACTAAATTTATATATCACAAAAAAGCGTTTTGCCATTAAATTTACGCTAACTCAATTTAACTTATATCAGCATGGCATCTGTTTATATTTCAGTTGAGACCATTTTATAAGTACGATTTTTTGTGCTTACACTTTCTTTATAGATATTATAACCCTTTTCACGAGCTACATCAATTAAAAATTTTTGATTTGCTTGCGATATTTTACTCCCAAGATAAATCGCCGTCGGCTTTTTTATTACAAAACCAATATCCTTTTGTAACAAAGTATAATCATTTGTATTAGTGTATATAATTCTCCATTCTTTTTCTTCTTTCCACTCTTTTGCCTTATGAATTATAATCCTAGCCCAAATCAGTGAGTCTATCGGTCCAAGCATTTGTTGTTTGAAATCATTGTTTACTCCACCAAACATATATATTAATAATTCATCTAATAAAAAAGAACGCAATATATATAAATAAGCTTGAGTTGCATCAAACCTCTTATTAGTATATATTACCGGTAGAATAGTCCCATTATAGGGTGCAAAACATTTTTTGCCTAATTTAGAGCACTGCGGGCAATCCGTTGTGTTGCCGTTTTGGAAGTCGTATTCTAAAGCAAATCCTGTACTACTTGCAGCATATTGTCCCCACATTAATGGCGAATCTATTCGCTCGCTAAAACAAGCAAATTTGGTTTTCTTTTGTACTCTTGTTGCGATTTCATTTTCTAAATCATTGTTGTTGTGTATTATCCAATTATGTATCTTCTCTGATAATTCTTTAATCTGTTTAGACGTGCACATTTTAAATCTCTCTAAAAACGCAGGTAAATTTTCATCGCCAATAATTGCAAGTATACTTTTTATTGCCTCCGGTAAATTCTTTTGTAGACCAACATACATTTTTATATTTCCGTTTTCGTCAAATAAATTTGCAATTTCATTCTCAATTGCTTTTTTATCATAATATAGCATAGAATCGTAATCATCATTCATTTTCGAGCCAGTGGAAAACCAAAGTTGATCGTTTAAAAATGCATTTAACGACTTTTCATCACAGCGCCTGTATCTATATAGTTTTTTAGGGATATGGCTAAAAATATATTCCTGTAATTTTTGACAAGCCTTTTGCTCCTCTTCGGTAGGATTGATGACATTCAAAGATGTTTTTTCTAACAATTGTTTAAAATTTTTTGTATCCATTTTGTGCCTCTTTACTTATTCTCAAGCAAATGAGAAGTATCAATTTGTTGCAACACACGCAGTTGAGAGCGTGCCATATCATTGAGGCGTTGCAAACGCTCTGCTTGTGGGACATTCTGCTCGATTAGAATAGCGTTATAGCTTTCCATATTGGCAATCACAAGCAGTTGTTCAATAGTAGCGTAATCCCGAATATTCTCTTTTAACGTCGGATTTTCTTTACGCCACTGTGCGGCGGTCTTGCCGAACAGCGCAACGTTCAAAAGGTCTGCCTCATCGGCATAGACATATTTGAGTTGTTCGTCCGTTAGGGTAGGAACTATGTTTTCTTTAATGGCGTCGGTATGTATGTGATAGTTGACCTTTGCAAGTTCGCGTTTTGCCGACCATTCCAATTCTTTTTGTTCTTGAATTTTTAAGCGTTGAAATTCCTTAATCAAATAAAATTCAAATTCTGTGGAAATCCAACTTGCAAACTTAAAAGCAATATCTTGATGAGCATAAGTGCCGCCGCCTTTCCCCGATTTTGAAACGACGCCGATTGCACCAACTTTATCTATCCATTGTTGCGGCGAAAGAGTAAAAGCGTTTTGTCCACACTCATTCAATAACTGGTCGATTTCGACCAGTTTTACATCGGGGTTATAAAACTTTTCCCATAGTCCCATATATTCGATGGCAGAATATGTTCTGAACCAATTTTTAACTACGTCGGCGGGAGCAATGGGATTTTTTCTTCGGGCTATATCTGTAAGAGAAATAAACATTTCTTGATTTATATCCCTGTAACCTATATTCAATCCGCTAACCGTAACTTCTTGATTTGCCATAAGTCCACTCCTTTTATGAAAGAATATTTATTTGCTGAATTTCGAAATTGTCTTTTAAAAAAGCCTCAAAGTTAATTAATGACTTTTCGGAAGTAATGAAAACTCCTTTTAAAATGATGTTGATACCATCAAATATATTTTCTTTGATATCTACTGCATTTAAAAATGTGTCATCATTGCCAATTTTTATTTCCCTATTATCAATTTTTGCATTGATATAATCTATTAATTTTGATTTTGTATTGGTTAGGAGTTTAAGATAATTAATATTTAAATCTAAAAATTCTTTAAGCAATAAATAAGCTGCTTTGAAAGTTTTTTGCCATAATGCATCCAAGGGATCAATAATCTCGTGGAATAAAGCATTCCTTAGTCCTATTACAAAATCGATAAACCAAGATGCGCCATCTTCTCGTATGCGTTTATAACAATAATCCATTTGTGCTTGTGACTTTTCCGCAATAAGAAATTCCGAAAATAAATTAAATGGTTGTTGTATAATAAGCCTATATTCGTTTTCTTTCTTATCTTGATGCAAGAGTGGCATTTCTAAATTAATTTTAAAGTTTTCTCTTATAAGATTAGAGCAAAAGTGCATTTTACTGGAAATAAGAATTTTTACTTTATCCTGCAAGGACGAAACTTGAAGCACAGTACATTTTTTATTAATTTGTATGTCAATTTGATTGCATATAGATGTATAAATAGATTTTAAATATTCGGATTCGTGCAAGTTTTCCAGTCGGGAGTAATCAACTTCGTCAATAAATTTTTTAACATCTACTTTAAATTTAAGTTGTTCGTTATATGTTACTTGATTATATTTACCAGTTGTTTGTATTACACCGTGGATATTATATCGATCAACTATGTTCATATCAATATGTACTCTGTCTTTTATTGCCGCTTTTGACGAATCAATATATTCAGTAGCGGTGTATTGATAATGAAAATTTTCGTTCATCCTATAAAAAGACTTAAAGAAATATTGCGGGAAAACTTTTGCTATATTTATTCTACTCGGTAAATATAAATCATATAGAAGATCCGTATATTTTTTTATTTCAAGATTTTTCGATATAAAATGCAAGTGATCTTGTTTGTATCGATTTGTAAACGGTCTATCTCCACGAGGTTTACCTGATTCATCAAAGACATGTACATCCGGGTAAAGCTCTCTTAATGTCGCAACAAAAGCAAACCATGTTTTAATAAACATAGTAACATAGTCTGACTCAGTAATTGTTTTCCAATTATCGTACTTTTGTAAGTTCTTATCTGTCATAATATATTTAATTTTGCCATTCTAACCAATGGAGTGCAGTGGTTTCGTCTATTTCGATTGCCATTTCTACCGCTTTGATCGCTCTGTCTAAAAGCGACTTAGCCTCTTTGCGCAAGCGGAACGATTCCTGAACTTTTTCGGTAATCTCTTTTTGTTTTTCCATATCCAACACGGGGATAACAACCTTTTCAATATCGGAGATTGTCCAATGTTGTATGATTGCACCATTGCAATCACGCTCGGCTTGTAACTGAACGATCGGCGAATTAAGTACCAACGTTAGATAATCGGGTAAAATTTTGCTCGTATCTTTTATGGTCAAATGTAGCAATGCTCCCGATGTAACAATCTGTCTATCCTCTTCGAGCTTATATGCAATTCCAACACTTCCGTCTTTTGTTAATAAAATTGTATCTTTGCAGGGATAAAGGCTATCTATATCAGGTACAATATTCGGCGAAAGCATAATTTTGGAATCGGTCAATTCAAATTTATTGATGTCGCTGACGCGCACGAAAGGAATGCCCTCGTCTCGATAGGCATCACTACCCGGTTCAATGGACTTTTTAATCGACACAAGTCCATTTTTACCGCCTAAATTTTCTGTTGCGAATTTACTCAAAATATCGAACAGCTCATCATATTTCGGTTGATAATATTCTGCATCGAGACGCCCCGATTTTTTAAAGCTTTCCTTTGCACTTTTGACAGCTATGCTTTTGTCGGTAAATATTTTAATATTTAAAGTATTATATAAAATATTCTCCGCCGCCTTATATGCCGAAATAGA
This sequence comes from uncultured Clostridia bacterium, assembly GCA_947581755.1. GTDB lineage: Bacteria > Bacillota > Clostridia > Christensenellales > Pumilibacteraceae > CANPVN01. Next base: position 46,677 of record CANPVN010000008.1, read on the forward strand.
ATGGGCACGTAGCTTTTGGTTCGTTGTAATTATATTTTTGACAGCCTCATAAAACTCGCTGCTAAATTTGGGAATAGGTATAAAGGTCAAATCTGATACATTGAGTTTTGGTTGAGCGTTTCCACTTGTTCTTCTTATGGTTAATTTTTTGCCGTATTTAGTGTTTAAAAAAGTCAATATGAATGCTTTTTCTCCCAAAGAATAATTCGTTAATTTAATTCCAATATTGTTTTCGCTTATATTGCATTCTTTTATATGTTCATTCACTCTTGCATAATATCCAATACTGTTACCAACTTTTGATAAGACTATATCTCCAATGCGCAAGGCTGAATTAAATATTTTTTTATGATTTAATTCACTGATATAAACCATATTATCAGTTGAAATATTAAAACCACCTCGTATATTCTCTATTCTTATAAAAGGTACACCATTTGAAAGATAATCGTCGCTTTTGAGGGTCGATCCAAATGGGCCACTTACTATTTCTTCAAGGTGGAGAAAGAAATGGTCTTTTTGGCGCAAATGCCTATCTATTGCAAGTGCATACTTATTGAAAAATTCGGCATCATATCTAAAAGATATATTATTGCTTAAAACATCTTTAATTTTTATTTCTATACATTCCAGCCCATCCATTAAAGCCTGATATTTCGCTTCGTTGAAAGGTTCAACGGATGGGCTTATTGAAAAAAACTTAAACCTTCCTTTTTTGCGAATTCGGCAAACGCTTCGGCAATCCCGTCGCCAGTTCTGCCATCGTGATTATACAGATCCTGCTCAACAATCAAATGACCGTGACCGTCAAGCGCATTTGTTCCGTCGGCTTGTTTAACATAAATCTTATCGCCGCTGTTGTCTTTGCCCGGTTTCTGTTGAGTTGCAAAGAAGATATTATAATCATCTTTGCGTGGACACAGTTTATTGTCCCATTTTTGCACGAAAAGGACGCTCGTCTTTGTTCCCGTATGCGGCTTGAATGTATTGCCATGTAACCCAACGACGGCAAGGATTCTGCAACGTTCGGCAATAAATTCGCGGATATACTTGTCGCTACTGTTGTTAAATCTGCCCTGCGGCAACACAATCGCCATGCGCCCGCCCGGTTTTAGGAAGTCAAGATTGCGCTCAATAAAAAGTTCATCTCTGCCAACTTTATTCTGAATTTTTCCCTTCTCGTTTTTCCCAAGCTCATATTTTCCGAGAATTCTCGTTTCTTTGATATCCCCCGCAAAAGGCGGATTCGCCATTACGATATCAAAGTTGAATTCACGATATCCTTTTCCACGGGACAAATCCTTTAAGCGATAAAAGCCTTCGAAATAAGTGCGGAGCCAATCTTCCTGTTTCGCTGTTTCGTCCCAACGATCATAATCGAGCGTGTTGAGGTGAAGTACATTTGTATGCCCGTCTCCTGCAATCAAATTGAGTGTGCGCGCAACACGCACGGCTTTTTCGTCAAAGTCTATCCCGAAAATGTTCTCCTTAACGTATTCCGTGTAGGGCAGAGGTTTTTGATCGAGAGAAAATAATTCGCCTTTCGGTCTGCCTTCTTCCTCTGCCATTTTGTCCCAAACGTTAAAAATGGTATGGACGGGAAAGCCACTACTGCCGCAGGCAGTATCGATCATCTTTTCATTCTTTTGTGGGTTGAGCATACGAACGCACATCTCGATGACATACCGAGGCGTAAAAAACTGTCCCTTTTCGCCTTTGCTCGATTTGCTCATCAGATATTCAAAGGCATCATCAACCACTTCGAGATTACTATTGAACAATTTTACATTCTGTAAAGACGCTACGCAAATAGAGAGGTGCGAGGGAGAGAGCATAATTTTTGTGTTCTCCTCAAATACACCTTTCCATTTTTTATTTGCTGCATTAAACAAATCTTGTATAGCCTCTTTCAGCTTATATTCTGTACGTCCTGCATTGGTAAATTCAAGATAGCGAGAGGGCATCTGTCCGCTCATAAACTCGTCATATAACTTTGCAAAAATAAGTTTAAAACACTCTTCAAAGACATCCACGCCGGCGTTGGCGAGAACTTCATCCTCTAAATCCTTGATTTTATCTTTGAGCGATATTTTGTCTTTTTGCAAAACATCGTTTTTCTTTAAATCTTCAATTGTCCAACGCTCGGAAACAATGTCCATAAGCGTTTGGCTGGCATTTGGGATATTGCGGATGTCCTCGAAATAGTTGGGATCTTTACGGTTATAGTAGGCGACCTGTTCGCCGTTGCACCAAACCGCAATCGGCGCACCTGTACTGTTGCAATAACTCTTTAACTGTTCCTTTCCCTCTTTTAACTTCGGCTTTTTGACTTCGATAATAATATAGGGGACAAGCGGACGATCTTCGTCCATAATGACAATATCGGCACGCTTTACTTCACGACCGAAATAAACTGGATATTCGAGCTGCATCTGCGAGACAGGATAGCCGTATTCATTCAAGAGTTTATCAATGAAAAGTTGCCGAACAACCTCTTCGGGTTTTAGTACGATTGGCTTTTTACGGACAAGACAATCCACCGTCGCATATGGATTACCCTTTTTGTCGGTTTTAACAACAATTTTGCTATTGAGTCTGTCTATGCTCTCTTGGCTGAATTGCTCGGTCTTGTAAGCACTGTCCTTTAAAATATCAAAGATTGTCATATGCTACTCCATTATACTATTATCGTCTTTATTATAGCATATTTCTCGACATTTTTCAACCACGTGATATGGATTGTGTGTGATCATAAAGAATTTTTATCTTAACACCCCGAATTTCGGCTTGTAAGTGTCCTATATAGATAGTTCAGATTTAAAAAAGATTGATGAAACTTTATCGTAGACCATTGACTTTTTCTTAAAAGTGTCCTTGTGAATTATAGAGGGAATTTTTATGTAGACCGTCAACTTTCTAATAAAAGTGTCCTTGTGATAGTGAGGGCAAATAATTTAATTTGGCGTGACATTTTAGGCGTTTTTCTGCAAATTCGCAACAAAAAAGCAACTCGTCTGAACGTGAGTTCAAACGAGTTGCACTTGGCGGAGAGAGGGGGATTTGAACCCCCGGTACCCTATTGGGGTACGCACGCTTTCCAAGCGTGTGCCTTAAACCGCTCAACCATCTCTCCAAGCGCGCCTATTTATATTACCATAAATCTTTTTTTTAAGCAAATGTTTTTGCTATTATTTTTTATTTTTCCGAATATTTTTTCTCGAATGACAATTTTGAAAGCCTCTCTCTCCTGTTTTTATGCTTTCAAGGCGGTCATTTTTTGCGGTAGGGGCGGCTCTACCGACGGTAGAGTTGTGTTTTTCTCGTAGAGAGTCCTTTCCCTTGCAATAGAAAAGGGCTTTTTTTGAGTATACTTAATTTGGATCCAAGTAGGTTTACCTTTGTCGCTCCGAAGCAATATAATATTTATGTTCGGAGGAAAAAAACCGACTACAACAAACTCAAGGAGTAAATAAACATGGAAGAAAGTTATGCCGTATTACCGTCCCGTCCACAATACAAGGAAAAGCCTGTCGGCTTATATTCCAAAGGAGAAGAAATTTTCAACGCCGTATCTCATATTGTCGGCGGGGCAATAGGAATTGCGATATTTATCATAGGAATAATATTCGCCTACCCTTCCGTTGCGGACATTGCGGCGATGGCGGTTTTCGGAGTCTCGGTAATCGTTCTTTATACGATGAGCGCGTTATATCATTTCTTGCGCGAAGGTAAGGCAAAAAGAGTATTCAGAATATTCGATCATTGCACGATATTTTTACTTATTGCGGGCACGTACACCCCCTATTGCATCATCGCGCTGAAAGGTTCGACAATAGGCATAGCCATTTTGATTGCGGAGTGGGTAATGGCGATCCTCGGCATAACGGGCAACGCAATCGCCATGAAAAACAAAGTGATAAAAGGTTTCTCGATGGCGTTTTACTGTATCATGGGTTGGCTTATTCTTATCGCCTTCGGGCAATTATCGGATAGGATCTCGACGGCAAGTTTTTATCTTTTGCTTGCGGGAGGAATCGCTTATACCTTGGGTATCGCCTTCTATGCATTGGGAAAAAAGATAAAATACTTCCACTCCGTATGGCACCTTTTCGATATTGCGGGTACCTCGCTTCAGTTTGTTTCGCTTTTGCTTTTGCTTATATAAAAAATATGTATCATGAAAGCGGCGTTACCGTCGCTTTCATGGTTACGAGTTTGTCTTTAGTTCGTATTTATATTTTGTATCGCATGGACACGCAAATCGAATAAGACAAATTTGTTTTCTGCGTTGTTATTGTCCGCGCTATCCGTAAACTCGAGTTTTACCGTAAACGCTTCGGACGCGCCCACTTCGACAAGCCCCAATCCGTGTTCGTCTTCGCCCAAAGTCAGACCGTCTTTTATGAGAATCTCTTTTGTAACGCCTTTTTCGGAACTTACAGACAGTTTGAGCATGGAAGCAAAAACACTATCGCTTATCATCGAATTAAATAACACTTCCACATAGTAATAAAACGCAACATCTCCGATATTGGTTATCTTCATTTCGGCGGTGAAACTACTGCCCGGAACGATAGACATATCTTGACTGACACCGAAAATATTGTCATTTACAGAGGAAGTAAAATCTTTTTCTTGCTCGTCGGTCACGGTCGTCAGATTCCCCGCGCCGTCTATATTCCGAGTAATCAATCTTTGCCGCACGAGAGTCGCTTTCAACGATCCCGCCACAAGATGATTTTGCATCGATACGGTTTCTTCGAACAAACCGTAAGTCTCGCCGATAACGGGAACAATACAACACAAAATAAACGCTATTATCAGAACCGCTACGGAAACTTTCTTTTTCATTTTTTTATCCTCCCTTTTTAAGGTGAGGATCTTCTTAACGTACAGGAAAATTGTCCGTCATCTTCTTTTTATCCACCGCTAATTCCGACAACATCAATATTACAAGCATTAGTATCTCGACTCTGATTATCGGGTCGCGCATAACATAAATCATCTTGCCTAAAAAATAACTGCGACAGACAACTTTGCCCACTATGCGATTTTCACTGTTCTCAACGGCAGTATCTATCGTTTGAGTTGACGCAGACTCACCACGAGCATTATCTCCCGCCAAAGTAAATCTATATCCCCCGCTCACTTCCTCGATATTTCTTATTCTGTGAGTTATCTCGGTCGTACCACCCAAGACTTTATAAACAAAAGTCAATATATCGCCTTCTCTCAATTCGCCATACCATTCTTGCGCCGTCTCGGGACTAAGAGGGACAAGGTCAATTATAATCAGGCTACCGACGGGAATGTCTCGTATGCGATAGGCTTCCGTGTCCGATTCCCCCTCCTTCTCCATGGATGACGACATCATTATACGAAAACCATAACCAAACACACCCGCGCCTTCTCTCTCGGATATAGGAATAATCGCCGTTGCAAACAAGATCAAAACGCCGAATCCCGCAACAACGAAGAGCAATATTTCCATTATTACACGCACATTTGTTTTTATAAGTCTCTCTTTTGTTCTTCTCATTGTTCTCGGATCCCTCTTACTGTCAAGGAATATCCTCCCGATACATTATATGTTTCCTTGCCGCAAAAAGCACCCCTGTATCTTCACTTGCATGGTTTTACGGATAATAATATAAATAAAACTTGCTCCATAGGGATAGGATAATAAGAATCCACCAGCTTAGCTGGTGGTTTTTCTTATGCGGGCATAGCCCTATTGGATTAGCGACTCCTTAAGG
>CANPVN010000009.1 GCA_947581755.1 uncultured Clostridia bacterium
TGGAGCGGAAGACGAGATTCGAACTCGCGACATTTGCCTTGGCAAGGCAACGCTCTACCACTGAGCCACTTCCGCATTTGGTGGGAGCTATAGGGCTCGAACCTATGACCCTCTGCTTGTAGGGCAGATGCTCTCCCAACTGAGCTAAGCTCCCATGCTTAACGCCTTAGCCTATATAATATACCAAACTTAGAGAAAAAAAGCAAGGAAAATCGATAAGGATTTTAAAATTTTTTTAAAATCGATATATTCAGAAAGCGACAATATCCCTCATAAAAACTTGTGTAAAAAGGAACGCATTGCATAAAATATAAAAGAGGTAGAGATGTTTCAATTAAATATAAGTCTGGCAAACGAAAATCTCGGCTGGTTGCTTGCCATATCCGAGGTCCTCGAGTACCGCATAAGGAAGGCGGGTGCGGTGATGGCATACACTACCAATGCGTTGCGAACGAGGATACATTTTGCCTGTGAAAACGCAAATAAAGATTTGTTATCCAAAGCGTTGAAAGAGACGATTGTAGATATGTTTTCTCATATTTGCAAGATGGAGTATATTTCCTCGAGGCTGTCGATTTCGGGCTTGTCTGCAAATTCCAACAAACTGTTGTGGCATACGCTTGTGGCATTCGACCGAGAGAGCGAACAATCTTTGATAGACGCCGCTTTTGAAATAGAGGACGGGATGGCGATAGACGGAATATATCGTTTCAAATTGGGCGAATTGAGGAACAGGTGGAAAGAGATTTGCGATTTGACAAAAGAAAACGCTTTTTTTCTTGTCGATGAGTCCACTTTTTTCGAACTTTTGCGCTTTCTTATAAGCGCGGTGAATCCCAAAGTTCCCACACTTACCTTAAAGCAAGAGGACAATAAATATATTGTAACGGGCATGAGCGAAGAAAAAGGTCTGAAACTCGTGTTGAGCAAAGAAGAACTTGTATTTTATCTTGTGGATTTTGCTCCTATCGAACTTGTGTTGATAGGAGAGTTTTCCGATAAATCGCTCAAAAGTCAATTACAAATGCTCTTTGACGCAAAGGCTCCCAAAAGCGGAATTTACAAATAAACAAAAAAAATGATAAAAAATATTCCCATGAATAGTATTTATGCTTGATTATTTTATTAAAATAAGCTATAATAAATAATCGAAATACTTTAATGGAGAGTGAAAAATGAATATACTCAATAAATTTATGTCGGTATTCTTTGCCGCGGAAGAGGGCAGTTCGAGCACAGGCGGTTCGGGGGGATCTGTCTGGAGCAATCTGTTAACCATGTTGCCTTTTATAATAATCATAGCGGCGTTTTTTATCTTTATGATAATCATGAACAAACGAAGCAATGCAAAAAGACAAAAAGAATCCGAGGATTTGAAAAACTCGATACGTAACGGTGATATTATCAAAACCATAGGCGGCGTTATCGGTACCGTAATCGAAGTCCGAGAAGAAAACGGGGAACAATGTATTGTAATCGAAACGGGCGTCGAAGGAAACAAGACAACAATGGTTTTCGATTATCAGGCGTTATATCAGAATTTGTCTTATATGCAACGAAAAGCCGAAGAAGAAGCAGAGAAAAAGGCGGAACAGGAAAGAATGAAGTCTGCGCGTCATAAGCTTATCGACGAAAAAGACGACGAAAAAGACGACGAAAAAGACGACAAAAAGGACGACAAAAAGGACGACGCAAAAGACGGCAACGATAAAAAGGACGACGAAAAGAAAGATAATTAAGACTATTCCGAAAAAGAAGTAATAAACGGACAACCTCTGTCATAGTATTTAAGCAGATACTTTTGACGGAGGTCTTTTTTATGAGTAAAACCGAGGCAAAAAAGGGAAACGGAATTTTGGAAATTCTCAAAGCGATAATTCTTGCGTTGATATTTTCGCTTGTATTGATACTTGCGGCGTCGTTGATAGTAAAGCTTGCAAATATCGAGACCGATTATTTGCCTATAATAAATCAAGTGATAAAAGGCGTGAGTATACTTGCGGCATGTCTTATTTGTCTCAAGACTCCCACGGGCGGATGGGCGCGAGGCATAATCATAGGAATAATATATATTGCTTTGGCATTTGTGGTGTTTTCTTTGCTCAACGGGAAATTCACATTCGATCTGAGCATACTTAACGATCTTGCAATAGGCTCTGTGACGGGACTTATAAGCGGTATAATTGCCGTTAATATAAGAAAATAATAAAAAACCTTACAAATCACTTGATTTAATGGTCGTAATTTGATATAATCTATTCATATTTACGGAGGTAGGTTATGAAGCATATTAAAGTTATAGCAGTATCGACTATTTGCAAAGATGAAGGAATCGGTTGCGGCGAGTGCCAGACGAGTTGTCAATCGGCTTGTAAGACAAGTTGCACGGTAGGTAATCAATCCTGCGAACAGAGAAGAATAAATCATACGTTTAAGAATACGGAAGAAAAATAATTTAATGGTACATACTTTCAGCTGTCTCGGCAGTCGCTTTGCTCTTGACGTGGAAAGCGGATCTGTCTATGAAATCGACGATTTGACTTATCGACTTTTGGATTCTCCCCTTGATAACACAGAGGGAGAATTTTCTCGTTACCCGAAATCGGAAATCGAAGAAGCGAAAGCCGAAATCGAAAAACTCAAAAAAGAGGGAGTTCTTTTCACACCCGAGACTTTGCATGAGCCTCCCGTGTATAACGGTATAATCAAAGCGATGTGTCTGAACATTTCTCATGACTGCAATCTTCGTTGCGAGTATTGTTTTGCCGATACGGGAGCCTATTCGGGGCGTCGCGGTAACATGAGTCTCGAAGTCGCGAAAAAGGCGATAGATTTTTTGATTGAAAAAAGCGGGACAAGACGCAATCTCGAAATAGACTTTTTCGGCGGAGAACCGACTCTGAATTATGATGTTGTGGTAAAGACCGTGGAGTATGCCAGAAGCATAGAAAAAGAGCGAGGAAAGAATATTCGTTTTACGATAACGACAAACGCGCTGTGGCTCAATGACGAGATGATCGATTTCTTCAATCGCGAGATGTACAACGTCGTCTTGAGTATAGACGGAAGAAAAGATGTTCATAATTCGGTAAGAAAGACAAAGGGCGGAAAAGACTCTTATGACGTCATAGTCGCCAACGCTTTGAAATTCCGCAAAACGAGAGGAGATAAGCAATATTATGTTCGCGGCACCTTCACGTCGCGCAATCCCGATTTTTGCGCCGATGTTTTGGCTTTGAACGATTTGGGTTTTGACAGAATATCCATCGAACCCGTCGTTTTGCCCGAGGGACATCCTCTTGCCATAAAAGAGGAACAACTGCCTTTGATAAAAGAGCAGTACGAACTTTTGGCGGAGGAATATCTCAAGCGTTTGGGGACGGACAAGCAGTTCATATTCTTTCATTATATGTTGGATCTCGACGGCGGTCCTTGCGAAAAGAAAAGACTTGTCGGATGCAGCGCAGGCAACGAGTACGTGGCGGTAAGCCCCGACGGAAGTATATTTCCCTGTCATCAATTTGACGGCAAACCCGAATACAAGATAGGAAATGTGACGGACGGAAGTTTCGATAAGACTATTCCCGTTCTTTTTGCGGAGAACAATCTTACTCAAAAGCCCGAATGTCTTAAATGTTTTGCGAAATATTATTGTTCGGGCGGTTGCGCAGCCAATTCACTCAATATGTGCGGGGACATGAAAAAGCCCTATAAACTTGCTTGCGAACTTATGAAAAAGCGACTTGAGTGTTCGATAGCGATCAAGGCAAGAGAAAAAAATCTCTTTTGACCTTAGGTTGAATCGGGGAAAACGGTTGTAAAATTCGGTATTATAAGTTATAATAAGATAAAAATAACCGAAATTATTAAATTTAGCGATAATCATAACGGAATTTAATTGACTTTTAACGCAGATACGTTATATAATAAATTATTGCGTGCTGGAGGAAAATAATGAAAAAGAAAGCATCGATAATCAAACTTAGTATTATAGCCGTTGTGCTGGTAATAGGTTTGGTATTATCATTTGTTTCTTTTCCAATCAGCAAAACTTATGACTTTCATTCCTTTGCGAGTTCGATAAAACTCGGCTTGGATCTTAAGGGCGGTATATACGCCGTTTATCAAGCCGATATCGAAGGCGTCAATGATGTCGAGTCCAGTATGGACGGAACGGTTGCGAGTCTGGAAGAAGTACTGATAGGAAAAGGTTACACGGAAGCAACGGTTGTACGAGAAGGCAACTATCGTATCAGGGTAGAAGTGCCCGATGTTGACAGCCCGCAGGATATTCTCAGAATTTTGGGAGAGCCTGCGGAATTGGAGTTTTATCTTGTAACGGAAGAAAATCCCCAAACCGAGCCTTACGAAACTTCGGAGCCTTTTATGACGGGCGATGAGGTGACGGGCGCGTCGGTAGGACAACAAAATTCCGATTACGGTGTAAGCTTGAATTTGAATAACGATGGTGCAAATACCTTCTACGAGATCACGGGCGCCAACGTAGGCAGTTACATTTGGATCTACACCGTGATAGGCGGAGAAAGAACCGTTATTTCCAAAGCTACCATTCAAGAGGCGATTCCCGGAAACGCGTTTATTTCCATGAGCGGACAAACCTATGATCAGGCGCAGGAACTTGCCGATCGTATCAATTCGGGTACATTCTCGGTTACTCTTTCTTTGGCGGAGAGTTCGACCATATCCGCTACATTGGGTGAAAACGCGCTAAATATGGGACTTCTTGCGGGAGCGATCGGTTTCCTTCTTATCATAATCTTCATGTGCTGTTTTTACAGGGGATTCGGTGCGCTGTCGTCTGTCGGTCTTTTGATGTATACCGTGGTAATGCTGTTCTTTATGTCGGTATTCCCTTGGGTACAGCTTACTCTTCCCGGTATTGCGGGTATCTTGCTCAGTATAGGTATGGCGGTGGACGGAAACGTTGTCATCTTCGAAAGAATAAAAGACGAATATCGCAACGGAAAATCCATCATGTCCGCATTCCATTATGGATATAAAAAAGCGGCTATAGCGATTTTCGACAGTAACGTCGTAACATTGATTGCAGCAATTTTGCTTTTGATTTTCGGAACGGGTTCGATTCAGGGCTTCGCGATGACTTTGCTTATAGGTATCGTGTTCTCATTCCTTAACTCGATTTTCCTTACGAGATTCCTTATCAAACAGATGATTAATATAAACAGTACAAGCGAAAAGTTGTACAACCTCAAGAGAGGAAAGGGATTCGAGAATATAAGGGCGGACGAAAACGATGCCGCTGTTCAGCGTCAGATCGATGACGAGCAGCGAAAGAAAGAAGAAGAGAAGATTCGCAAGCAGAAAGAAAAAGCCGCTTCCAAGATCGGAGGAGGTACCGCAGAATGAAATCCAAACTTTTGGGAAACAAAGAATTTAATATAACAGGCAGAAAATTTTTATGGTTCATACCGCCTATAGTCATTATTTTGATAGCGGCAGTAATGTTGTTTGTCTATGGCTATACGCAAGGCTCTCCCGTAAACTTGGGCATGGACTTTGCAGGCGGTTATGCCGTCAATATTCAGGTGGGAACGAATCTTACTTCCGATAACTTCGATTTGTATCGTGAAAAGATAGATAATATCGCAAGCGAACTTTCCGATGTGAACGGAAAAAATTACGGTCTCAAGATAGACAGTTATCAAAAAGTCGGTTCCGAAGGATCCGATTCGGGTATATATGTTCGATATAAGAAGATCATAAACGACAACGGCGACGCATTAAGCGATACCGAAATGGAAGAAGTCGGAAAGAAATTTACCGAAGCGTTGGAAAATGCCGTATTGAGCATTGTTCCTTCCGTTACACAGAGCGGCGGCGGTTTCACTGTGAGATATACCGATTCTTACGGCAGAGAACGTCCCATGGAAGTATATCGAAGTATCATAGAAGAACGTTTGAGCGGTTACAGTTACACGATCGACGAAAACAACGACAAGAGCATGATAGGCGTAACGATAACTTCTTCGGGTCTTACCGAGAGAGACGTTACCGATCTTTTGACGATAGAGGATGAGTTTTCGGGTAAAGTCATCCAAGCGAACACAGTCAGCGGTTCGATAAGCAGCGACCTTATTCTCAATGCGATAATAGCGGTAATTCTCGCTCTTGCGATAATGCTTATTTATATCGGATTCCGATTCGAGATCACGAGCGGTATATCGGCAATTATAGCGTTGGCGCACGATATGTTGATGATGTTCGCATTCATGTTCATTTTCCATATCGAATTCAATTCGACGTTCATTGCGGCGTTGATTACCATACTCGGTTATTCGATAAACAACACGATAATAATCTTCGACCGTGTAAGAGAGAATAAGAGCATTATGTCGAACTCTTCGGCTGCCGAGATTGCCAACAAGTCGGTTATCGAGACTATGGTAAGATCCCTCAATACGACTTTGACTACCATATTCATGATAGGCACTATAGCGTTGGTTTGCGGAATTGTCGGAATAGCGGATATGGTAACATTCTCTTTGCCTATTCTTGTGGGACTTATTGCAGGTTTGTTCTCTTCGATATTCATTGCGCCTTGTATGTGGACTTTGTTTAATAAGAACAAAAACTTTGCGCTGTCTAAAAAATCAAAAACGTTGCGAACAAAAAAGGCAACTCAGAAAAACTAAAGAAAAACAAGTAAGCCTTCTTTAATGAAGGCTTTACTTTTATTGGGGACACATGAAGCAGAATCTTATAAAAAGGAAAATTCTCGAAAACGACGCCGAGACGGAGAAATTCTCTGCCGAGACGGGATTTAACAAACACGTGAGTGAGTTTCTGTTATCTTACGGTCTTTCGGCTGAAGATATTCCCGATTTTATAAATCCGAATGCCAAGAATTTGCTTGATCCCTTTGAAATGCGCGGCATGGACAAGACGGTGGAAAGACTTAAACAGGCTGCGAGAGAAGGGCAAACCGTAGTCGTTTACGGAGATTACGATGCCGACGGCATTTGCGCATCCGCAATTTTGTCTTTGTATCTTTCGCAGATAGGAGTAAATGTTTACACTCATATTCCATCGAGAAAGAGCGGATACGGACTCAAAACGGAATCGCTCGAAAGAATAATAGAAGAAAGTTGTCCCGACCTTATTTTGACTTGCGATTGCGGAATATCCGCTTGTGACGAAGTCGATTATGTTTTGGATTTGGGCGTCGATATTATCGTTACGGATCATCACGAAGTAGGCGCGTCCGTTCCCGATTGCGTTGTGATAAACGCAAAACAGAGCGATTGCGATTATCCTTTCAAGCAACTTTGCGGAGCGGGTGTGGCTTTGAAGGTCGTGCAGGCTATGGGCGGTATCGATGAAGCATTGAAGTATATGGATATTGCCGCGATAGCGACTATTGCGGATTTGGTGCCTTTGATCGGAGAAAATCGCTTGATCGTGCAGTTGGGACTTGCCGCCATGGAAAAGAGCGGCAATTTGGGCATACGCGCATTATTGGATTCTCAAAAAATAACAGTCCCCACATCGACCGACGTCGCTTTCAAAATAGTACCGAGAATAAATGCCGCGGGAAGGATGGGAGACGCTTATCGCGCCTTCGAACTTCTGACTATCGACGATAGCGTGAAAATCAACGAGATAATATCCGATATAGAGCAAGACAATACAAGACGAAGGAATATTTGCGACGAGATCTATTCTCTTGCGCTTGATAAAATAAAGGCGGAAAAAATGCTTTTCAAGCATTCGATAGTGCTTTACAGCGACGAATGGGACAAAGGCGTTGTCGGCATAGTCGCAGCAAGACTTACCGAGGATTTCGGGCGACCGTGTATGTTGATGGTTAAATCGGGGGATATTTACAAGGGGACGGCGCGTTCCGTAGAGGGAATAAATATTTACGAGGTGCTTACTCCATGTTCCGATTTATTGACGGAGTACGGCGGACACAATCAAGCGGCGGGCTTTTCGATCGAAAAGGACAACATCGAAAGATTTATCGAACGTGTCGATGAAACGATAGCGGGATATGACAAAAGTCTTTTTCTTCCGAAATATTATTATGACATAGAAATGACTCCAGAAGAGTTGAATACGGAGTTTGTCTGCGAACTCGAGAAACTCGAACCTTTCGGAAACGGTTTCAACAGGCCCACGATAAAACTCGGTGTGGAAAAGTTGAAGTTATGTCAGACTCGCTCGGGGTTTTATTCCGCCACTATCGATAACGGGCAGTTGATTTCCTTTAATCCCAATAATATCAATTACCTTGTGGGCGGCGAAAAAAAATATTTGCTCATAGAGGCGGAATTGTCGGTATATGCGAACCAGCAATCCGTCCGAGGCATAATAAAGAACGTCATTCCCGATAAGTTATACATAAACGACGTCGTAGCGTCCGCCAATAAGGTTTATGCTCTGAAAAACATATTGAAAGGGCATGTCGCAAAACCCAAAATGTTTGCAAAAGACAAACTCAAAGAAATATTGGGCGAGGAAATTTACGGTACCGTTTTGGTAGCCTCCGATCGAACGGAGTACGAAAACAATTTATTTGTTACCGAGTTTTTGCCCATTCAGGAATTTTTCGGATTTTCTTTTATCAACAATTTGTCAAGGTTTATCGTTTCGCCTTATAAATCCGAGCAAATTGTTTTCGGGGCAAAAAAGTTCGTGTTTTTGTCAACTCCTCCCGACTTAAGACTCTTACCTGATTTTTCGGATTTTGACGGAGAAATATATATGTGCGACGAGGCGGGAGATTATTCGGTTTACAGAGAACTCAGTGTGGAAAGAACGGTCTTTGCGATTTGCTATGAATATTTTCGAAAGGCGGACAATAAACATTATGTTTCGTCCTTTGCTTGTTTCAAAGCCTTGAATGCCGAAGAGAAAGTCAGTTTTAATCAATTTATTTTTTGTCTTTGCGTTTTCGAAGAACTCGGACTTATCAAGATAAACGAGGACGGTTTCGGACTCAGTATTCAGAACGGAAAGAAAGGGATGTTGCAGACCTCGGAAATATATAATTTTATAGCAAAATACAACAATATCGGGTAACGCTTATGGAAGATTTGAAACGAAAATTTTTAAATGAATGTTCGAAATTTTACAGCGAAGAGGAATGTGCTTTCCTCGAGCGCGTTTTGAATTTTGCCATAGAAGTGCATGACGGACAGTGTAGGGATTCGGGCGAACCTTATATCACGCATCCCATTGCCGTGGCGGAAATCATAATGAATATAGGTCTTGACGATCGCGCAGTTGCG
The DNA here is from genome assembly GCA_947581755.1 of uncultured Clostridia bacterium. Taxonomy (GTDB): domain Bacteria; phylum Bacillota; class Clostridia; order Christensenellales; family Pumilibacteraceae; genus CANPVN01. The sequence continues at coordinate 9,273 of CANPVN010000009.1, forward strand.
GCTGCGCTTTTACACGATACGGTCGAAGATACCGAAGTCACGGAAGAGGAATTGCGCGAGAAATTCGGTGACGAGGTAGCGGAACTCGTTATGGGCGTGACCAAACTTGCTAAAATTATTTTCAAGTCAAAAGAAGAGGCTCAAGCGGAAAATTTCCGAAGAATGTTTTTTGCGATGGCGAAAGACATAAGAGTCATATTGATAAAGATAGCAGACAGATTGCATAACATGAGAACGATCTCGGGTAAGTCTCCCGACAGACAAGTTGCGATTGCAAACGAAACCTTGGAGATTTACGCGCCTTTGGCGTCTCGTTTGGGATTGAGTTATTTCAAATGCGAGTTAGAGGATATTTGCCTTAAAATCTTACAGCCCGATGTTTATCAGGAGCTTATGCGAGATCTCACTTTGAAAAGAGCGGAAAGACAGGATCTTGTCGTAAGGTTGTGCGCTCAACTCGAGCAGATAATCAAAGATTTGGGCATAAAGGGAGAAGTCAGCGGCAGACCCAAGCATTTTTACAGCATCTACAAAAAAATGGTAGAAAAGAACAAGAGTTTCGATCAGATTTACGATTTGACGGCTGTCCGAGTCATAGTCGAGACGGTTCAGGATTGTTATGAAGTTTTGGGAATGATTCATACGAAGTGGAAGCCCATTCCGGGACGCTTCAAAGATTATATAGCCGTACCCAAGCCCAACAATTATCAATCGTTGCATACGACGGTTATGACTTCTTACGGAATGCCGTTTGAAATACAGATACGAACTTATGAAATGCACAAAATCGCCGAATATGGTATAGCGGCGCATTGGATGTATAAAGAGCACAGAAACGATAAAGGAGAGTTTGACAATAAACTCGAGTGGCTCCGAGGCGTTATGGATGTCAAGAGCGACAACGAAAGTCCCCGCGAATTTTACGAATCGCTGAAAGTGGACTTGCACAGCGGACAGATTTTCGTGTTTACGCCCAAGGGCGACGTCATACCGTTGGCGGAAGGCTCCACGCCCGTGGACTTTGCTTACAGCGTTCACAGCGAAGTGGGCAATCAATGCGTGGGAGCCAAGGTGAACAACAAAATTGTTCCTCTCGAAACCAAACTGCAAACGGGCGACTACATCGAGATAATAACTTCCAAAAACTCGAAGGGACCCAGCCGCGATTGGTTGAGGTTTGTAAAAACAGCGCAGGCAAAATCCAAAATTCGCACCTTCTTCAAGAAAGAACTGAAAGATGACAACATAAAACAAGGCAAGGAAATGTTGGAAAAGGAAGCCAAACTCCGCGGATACGATTGGGATGACCTTATAAAAAAGGAGTGGCTCGACGTGATAATGGACAGATATTCCCTTACTTCCATGAACGATCTTTACGCATCTGTCGGATACGGCAGTTATACGGTAAATCAGATACTTCTAAAACTCATAGATATGTATCGAAAGAGTATGGAACTTACCGATCCCAAGTCTGCGATAAAGCGTATCGGCAAAAAATCGGATAAAAGCGGTATTCGAATAAAGGGCTATGAAAACGATGATGTTCTTGTCAGAACGGCAAAATGTTGCAATCCCGTTCCCGGCGATGAAATCATAGGTTATATCTCGAGGGGACGAGGTATTGCGGTACACAGAGCGGATTGTCCCAACCTCAAATCCATCGAGAAATTCAGACTGATCGAAGCGGAATGGCTCAACGGCGACGGAAACTTTATCGTAGCGTTGCAAATCGAGACAAAGAATACAGCGGGTATTCTTGCCAAGATAACGCAACTTGTGTCCGAGCTCGATATGAGCATAGACAATCTGAATGCGCGAGTCGATAAACATAATAACGGAATAATCAATATTAATGTCAACATTACCGATACTTCTCAGATAGAAAAACTCATTCAAAAGATCTCGGAGATAGACGGAGTGGACAAGGTTTACAGGAGCAAGAGTTTATAATGGAATTTTATCATCTTGTATTGGGCAGAATATCCACCAATGTATATATATTATGCGGTACGGACGGCGCAGTCGTGATCGATCCCGCAGACGAACCCGAAAAGATACTTGAAATTGCCGCAAAAGCGGGGAAACAAATCAAATACGCGCTTTTGACTCATGCGCATTTCGATCATTGCAGCGCGGCAGCCGCTCTTCAAAAGCAAGGTGTCGAGATTATAATGGGCGCAAAGGAAGCCGAATTTTTGGCTGACGGCGGGCATCTCGCAAAGGTAGGATTCAATTTTGAAATTTTTACTCCCGACAGACTGCTCGACGGCGGAGAGACTTTGGAATTATGCGGCATGGAGTTTAAGGCAATCCCGACTCCGGGACACACCGTGGGCGGAATGAGTTATGTTTGCGAAGATATGTTGTTTTGCGGCGATACTTTGTTTCGACGCGGCATAGGACGGACGGATCTTCCTTCGGGAAGTTACAAAGATATTATAAAATCCGTAGGTACGTTGTTGGCTCTTCCCGGAGATATGACGGTTTATCCCGGTCACGAAGCGTTTTCTACTTTATCTTACGAGCGGGAAAACAATCCTTATGTTTAAGATCATTTCCTATCCCGCGGAGTTTTATGACGATCTCAGATTGGAGGTCGCGCCTTTCGACAGATATTTAGATAACGAGTTTATCGTAGAACGCAAAGGCGAAGAAAACGATGAAGAGTATACGAACAAGATAACGATAAAAGAGGGGACTCGAGAAAAAGAGTATTCTTTTGTCGAAGCGAAACATTCCGTAGAGGACGAGTTGCTGAAACAAAGATATAAGAAACGCGCGGCAAAACGCGCCGTTTACGAGGCGTTGAGCGAATATACGGGAGTAAAATTGCCTTGGGGCAGCCTTACGGGTATAAGACCCACTCATCTTGCTTATGAATATCTTAATCACGGCGGAGACAAACACCGACTTGCGGAATATCTCGAAGAGAGTTTCGGAGTTTCACCGAAGAGAGCGCGGCTTATTTATGATATAATCGAAGCGCAACGCAAATACTTGAACGGGAATTCGTCAAGCGTGAATTTTTATATTCATATTCCTTTTTGCCCCTCGAGATGTTCTTACTGTTCTTTTACGAGTTTGGATTATCAAAAGGCAAACAAAATGGTTGAGCCGTATATAGAAGTTCTTCTCGAAGAGATATACGAATCTTGCGAAATCATAGAAAAAAACGGTTACAAAGTCGATTCGGTGTATATCGGCGGAGGCACGCCGACTTCTCTTGACCCCGAACTTTTACGCAAAGTACTTGACGCGGTGCCTTTTCGCGATGTGGAATATACTTTGGAGGCGGGACGCCCCGATACGATAACCGAAGAAAAACTCGAGATTTGCCGACAATTCGGTGTTACGAGGATAAGCGTTAATCCTCAAACTTTGGACGAAAATGTTTTATCGCTTATAGGTCGTCATCATGCGGCTTGTGATTTTTTCAACGCTTTCGCAATGGCAAAAAAGGCGGGATTTATTATAAATACCGACTTGATAGCGGGACTGCCCTCGCAGAGCATGCAAATCTTTCAAAACGACGTCGAAACGGTAGCCAAACTCGGCGCGGACAATATTACCGTACACACGCTTAGTATAAAAAACGGTTCCGCAATGAAAAACAGCGCGGAGTTGCCTCGGAACGACGAAACCGAGGCTATGATGAATTTTGCGATAGACTCTTTGACGGAAAAGGGATATATTCCTTATTATCTTTACAGGCAAAAGAATATGCTCGGAAATCTCGAAAATATCGGTTTTACGCTTGACGGTTGTCAATGCCGTAACAATATCACCACAATGGAAGAAACTTTGTCCGTAATCGCTTGCGGCGCGGGCGCTATCGGCAAAAGGATTTTCGCAGGCGGCAGAATAGAGCGACTTTCCAATCTGCATGACGTCAAACTTTATATAGAACAAGGCAAAGAAAGATTTTTTAAAAAGAGGATATTCTATTCAAATCAGTTTACAATTTGATTTTTATTTGCTATAATATACACTGTACCTTATATCTCAAGTCTTACGGGTCTCCGCCGTAAATACTTAAGACTAAGGCGAATAAAAAATTATGGAGGAAAAAACATGGACAACAAGTGGAAGGCAGATATAATTGCCGAGTACGCAACTCACGAGGGAGATACGGGATCGCCTGAGGTTCAGATAGCGTTATTGACTTATCGAATCAATCATCTTACCGAACATTTACAGACGCATCACAAGGATCATCACTCGCGCAGAGGTCTTTTGCAAATGGTTGGTTCACGTCGTAGTTTGCTCAATTATCTCAAGGACTTGGATATTGAGAGATATCGTAACTTAGTGGCCAAACTTGATATCAGAAAATAATGGAAAAGTAGGGTCCTTATTGACGGGACTCTAACTTTTTATGTGGACAGTTCGGAGCTGAATTGTTCATAATCGAGAGAGAGGAGAGAAAAAAAACAAAAATGGATTACAGGATTTTCAAAACAGAGATAGGCGGACGAGAAGTTACCGTCGAAGTCGGAAAGTACGCGCAGATGTCCAACGGCTCATGTATAATAAGGTGCGGAGATACCGTTGTCATGACTAACGTAACGATGTCCGAAGCGCCGAGACCGGGAATGGATTTCTTCCCTTTGGGCGTGGATTTCGAAGAGAAAATGTATGCCGTGGGAAAAATCCCCGGCGGCTTCAAGAAGAGAGAGGGCAGAGCAAGCGACAAGGCTATTCTTACAAGTCGTCTTATCGACAGACCCATACGCCCGCTTTTCCCCAAGGGAATGTTCAATGATGTGGCGGTAGTTGCTACCGCGATGAGCGTAGATACAAACATTCCGCCCGAAGTTTTCGGTATGTTGGGTTCTTCCATAGCGCTTTCCATATCGGATATACCTTTTTACGGTCCCACGGGTTCGGTTGTGGTAGGATATGTTGACGGGCAGTACGTCATAAATCCCGATAACGATCAAAGGGCAAAAAGCAGTATGCACGTCTATGTATCGGGAACGAAAGACGCTATTATGATGGTGGAAGCAGGCGCAAACGAAGTTTCCGAAGAGGTTATGCTTGACGGTATAATGTTTGCTCATGAAGAGATCAAAAAGCAAGTAGATTTCATCAATTCCATAGTTGCCGAAGTCGGAAAGCCCAAAAAGCAGATAGATTTCTACAAAGTCCCCGAGGAACTCGAAGCGGATGTACGCACTTTTGCCGATTCCCTCATGGACGAGGCGCTTACCGAAACCGACAGAGCCAAGAGAGACGAAAAACTCGATAATGTAGATGAAGTGGCTGTCGAACATTTTGCGGAAAAATATCCCGAGATGTCTCGAGAAATAAAGGATACTCTTTATGCCATGAAGAAAGAAAAGGTCAGAGCCAAAATTCTCAACCAAGGTTTCAGACCCGACGGCAGAGGACTCAAAGACATAAGAGATATATGGTGCGAAGTAGGTATTTTGCCGAGAACGCACGGTAGCGCGGTATTTACGAGAGGACAATCTCAAGCGCTTTCGACATGTACTTTGGGAACTATATCCGAAGTTCAGAAGCTCGAAAATCTCGATGACGAGACTTTCAAGCGATATATGCACCATTATAATTTCCCGCCTTATTGCGCGGGCGAGGCGCGTCCCTTAAAGGCCCCCGGCAGACGAGAGATAGGTCACGGCGCATTGGCGGAGCGCGCTTTGGAACCGGTAATTCCTTCCGAAGCAGAGTTCCCTTATGCGATAAGGACTGTCAGTGAAATTCTCAGTTCCAACGGTTCGACTTCTCAGGCGAGCGTATGCGGCTCCACACTTGCGTTAATGGATGCAGGCGTTCCCATCAAGGCGCCCGTAGCGGGTATTGCAATGGGACTTATAAAGGACGAGGCTTCTCACAGAGTCGCTATCTTGTCCGATATACAGGGTCTCGAGGATTTCCTCGGAGATATGGATTTTAAGGTTGCGGGTACCGAAAAGGGTATTACGGCAATACAGATGGATATAAAGATCAAGGGTATCGATAAAGAGATCTTGTCAACTGCGCTCAATCAGGCAAGAGAAGGCAGAATGTTCATCTTGCAGAAGATGCTTGCGGTGTTGCCTAAATACAGAGATTCTTTAAGTCCTTGGGCTCCCAAGATCATAACCTTCGAGATAGATCCCGAGAAGATCGGCGACGTCATCGGTAAAGGCGGTAAGACAATAAACAAGATAATCGAAGAGACGGGCGTCAAGATCGATATCAACGATGACGGTTCTGTGTTTATCGCAACCAATGACGCGGAAATGGCGGAGAAGGCAAAGAGCATAGTTCTTTCCATTGTCGAAGATCCCGAACCCGGCAAACGATATGTCGGAAAGGTTGTAAATATCATCGAGATAGGCGCGTTTGTCAATATCGCTCCCGGCAAGGACGGAATGATTCATATATCCAAACTTTCCAAAAAGAGAGTGGAAAAAGTCACCGATGTCGTAAATATCGGAGATACCGTCGAAGTCGAAGTTATAAGGATAGACAACAAAGGCAGAATAGATTTGAAACTCATCGAAAAGAAATAATTTGGTTTAACCGATAAAAAATACGGAACGATTGAAGCGTTCCGTATTTTTTCTATACAAAAAATATATTTATCAGGTGTTATTCCCCGCAATCGACGAATAGAATATCATAGGGTAAATATTATGAAAATAAAAACATTTCGTGTCATAAGTAATTGCATAATAGTGGCGGTAATAGTGGGGATTTTGGCGGTGACGCTCAATGTAACCACCGAGCGTTATGCTTTTTCCAACGAAAAAGCGCCGATATACAAAGGCTCCTCTACGAATAAAATATCTTTGATGATCAACGTTTATTGGGGAACGGAGTATATAGACGATATGCTCGATATTCTCGAAAGCAACGGAGTGAAAACGACTTTCTTTGTCGGCGGCTCATGGGTGGCTTCCAATGCCGAGGTTTTGAAAAAAATCGCAGCAAAAGGTCACGAAATCGGCAACCACGGATATTATCACAAAGATCATAAAACAATAGGAGAAAAACGCAACTACGAGGAAATAAAGATAACCCACGAAATTGTCAGACTCAATACAGGCATAGAGATGAATTTGTTTGCGCCGCCTTCGGGATCTTTCGGAGACGTAACGGTAAATGTCGCGGAGGAACTCGGTTATAAGACTATTATGTGGACCAGAGATACGATAGATTGGAGAGATAAGGACAGCGAACTTATTTACAACAGGGCGGTAAAGGACGCTTCGGGCGGAGATCTTGTACTCATGCACCCCACTGCCGATACGGTAAAGGCGTTGGACAAAATAATCAAGACTCTGCAATCGAAGGGTTTGACGGTGGCTCCCGTAAGCGAAGTTCTGTAACAAAAAAATTTTGTTATTTTTTTCATTGCTATGTAAAATAATGGATTTTTGCGTCGAAATGAGATATAATACTTTTAGAATCATAAATTACGGAGGATAGACATGAACAGCGTTAAAGAATACGAAGGAGGATTGCGCCTTACCGTAACGACGGTTTCGGCTTTCCGTTCCGTTGCCGTAGGCTTATGGGTAGCCGCGGGCAGTGTCAACGAGACGCCGAAAAACAACGGAATATCTCATTTTATCGAGCATAACATTTTCAAGGGCACGGATAAATATTCCGCTTTCGACATAGCGAGGGAATTTGATAAAGTGGGGGCTTCCGTCAACGCCTTCACGGGGAAGGAAGCAACTTGTTATTATTTCAAGTCCATAGACAGCGCGGTCGAACGTTGTTTCGAGATCATGTCGGATATGTTTTTCCAAGCGACCTTTGTCAAAGAAGAGTTGGACAGAGAGCGAAAAGTCATAGTAGAAGAAATAAACATGGTGGAAGATAATCCCGAAGATTTGGGTTACGACCTTATTGCGCAACTTATGTTCGGAGATTCGCCTTTAAGCAAAACTATTCTCGGACCCGCGAAAAACGTACTCGGCTTTGAAAAGCCCGATATAGAAAATTATATCGAGGAGACTTATTGCCCCGAAAATACAGTCATTTCCATGGCGGGAAACATAACGATCGAAGAGGCGGATGCGCTTGTTCGAAAATATATTTTACCGCGTTTGAGACACAGAAAATCATGTAAAAAAATATATAAGCCCATGCCTTTTAAGGGTGGATACGGAAGCAAAATAAAAGACTTCGAGCAGTCTACCATTTCAATAGCCTATCCTTCCGTCTCGAGCGAGGACCCGTTGAGTCCCACGCAGAATGTTTTGAATATCGTATTGGGGAACGGAATGTCGTCCCGACTTTTTCAACGCATAAGAGAAAAATTGGGCTTGGCTTACAGCGTCTATACGATGCCGAGTCCGTATACTTATACGGGAATATTCGGAATATATCTCAATGTCGCTCGTGAGAATGCCGCAAGAGCGGTCAAAGAGACAAAAGAAGAACTCGTAAAACTCATGACCGAGGGCATCACCGAAGATGAGTTGGCGTTGGCAAAGGCTCAGTTGATATCGGCTGCGGTATTTGCTCAGGAAAACTTGCTTACCATGATGAACGCAAACGGAAAAAAACTTGCGCTTACGGGAAAAGAGTTCGACCTCGATAAATTGATTTCCGATGTCACCGCGGTAAAGTGCGGCGCCGTTACAGAATTTGCAAGAAAGATATTTTCCTCTCCCAATGTCGGACTCGCTTATGTAGGAAAGGAGATAGGCGAAGATTTATTGGCGATTATCAGATAAAAACATCGATTTAACCAAGGAGAACAAAAGATGGACAAACTTGATACAATATTCGATATGCAAAAAGCGTTGAATGACTATATCATAGAGCAACGAAACTTGAGTTTTACGAAAGAGGAATGGATACAGAAACGCATTTTGGCAATGATCGACGAAACATCCGAGCTTTTGAACGAGATAAATTACAAGTGGTGGAAGAACCCCAAACCCATAGACGAGAAGGCTGTAAAAGAAGAAATAGTGGATATTTTGCATTTTTTTGTGGGAATTTGTTTGGATGCGGGAATGACCTCGGAGGAACTTTACAATATTTATTTGGAAAAGAACAAAGAAAATTATCTGCGTCAGCAAGGTTTATCCTCAAAAAAAGGATATAAAGTTGAGAATAAATAATTATTTGTAATTTATTTTACTTGAAATTGTATTTGCTTTATGCTATAATAATATTATCTGGTAGTATGAGGTTTATTTTTAAGTGGCATCAAGGAAGTACACGACAAGAAAAAACAATAACGAAAAGAAAGAAGTAAACGGAATAGTCGGATTGATTCTTATTATACTTTCGGTTTTCTGTCTTATTTGTTTGATAATAGCGCCTTTGTTCAGTACGATAGGATATGCGATAAAGGGATCTCTTTTGGGGATTTTCGGATATTTCAGTTATCCGTTCTTTGTGTGTTTGCTGGCGGTGGGTATATCCATGCTTCGCTCCATGACGTTACGATTCAGCGGAAAGAACGTTGCTTTATTATGCGCGATAGGAGTAACGTTGATTTTCCTTTTGCAGACTCTTCTTTCAGGCGGCATATCGGGTTCTATCGACGAATATATAGCTAAAGTGTGGGATAATAAAAATACCGTCGGAGGTTTGCTCTTCGGTATTTTGGCATTTGCTATTCAAGGGATATTGACGAAGGCGGGCGCGATAATTTTTTATATAGCGCTTCTTTTGATTTTCGTATCGTTGCTTGTTTACTCGGCGTTGATAGCGTCGGGAGTCATAGATTCCAAAAAGAAAAAGCAAGACAAAAACTTTGTGCTGGGCGCGTCTCAGCCCAAACCCGTTCAGACCGTTCGCAATACGGGGCTTTATGTGGATACGATAATTCCCAAACAGCCCGTCGCGCCGCCCGACATAACCATGACCGAGGAGGGAGTTGCGGGCAATATTCGTCCCGACGAAGGTCCGATAGTGGAAAAGTACGGTGCAAAAAAGATCGATTTCGAAGGTGAGCCCGATAATGACAAAGAAAAGGCTCGTAAAATTTTATTCGGTGACAAATCTTCGAGATTTTCCGACGGTTCGAATATTTTCGCTTCATACGGTTCGACTTCATCGCGAGGTTCGTCGTTGGGCGGATACAAATCGCGTTACAGCGGAAGCTCGGCGGGATATGACGAGCAACTTCAGCGTTTTCGCAAACTGAGCGAGAATACCATTCCCGATCCCGACGAAAGACCCAAAGAGCCTCAACCCGAGCCAATGAAGAGCAATGTGTCGGACAGTTTGATTCCCGAAAAAGATATTTCATCGCAATATGTCGGCGGCGAGATCATAAACGGAGACGAAGTTTCCGCGCGTTATCAGCGACGCGAAGAAACGAAACCGCAAGAAAGACCCACTGTAAACACCGCGCCGTCGGCGACTTCCGATAAAGGGAACGGTTACGATTCGATATATACGAGACCCGCGGATGACGGCAGACCTCCGATCATCAACGGAGATTTCTTTGCCTCTCGCGCGCAAGATCCTCGTTTCGACAGGGAACCCATTTTCGGCTCGTCGTCCGTTGGCGAAGACAAGTCGGCTTCTACGAAGTACGATAATCAAAAGAGAGAGGAGACCCCGAAAATTTCCGACGGTATTTTGCGGGGCGAGCAACAACGCGAGCAAAAGGTTTCGGAACCCGAGAACAGACCCGAGGACAAAGTCGAAACAAAAAAGACGCAATCCGATGAAGAAATTCAAAAAACGATGGAAGAGCGTCTCAACAGACTTATACAGACGAGCGAGAGCATAAAGGAATATCTTGACAGGCAGTCTCGGGAAGAACCCGAGGACGACGGTGATTTTATATCTTTCGGCGACGATAAAAGATTCGACGCAGAGCCTCAAAAGCCCATAAATCCCACTATTACCGAGTTTCCCGCCAAAGACAGTACGCCCGCCGAGAAGCAAGAAGAACCGAAGAAAGACGGTTTCGATGTCTATAATGATTTTGACGAAACCGATTCCGATGAAAAGGATTTAGATGAAGAGCCCGCCGAGGAAAACGATTCCGAAGATAACATATTTGATCAACCCTCGGACGAGCCCCAAGAGCGTGAACAATTCGGCGGGATAATAAACGGAGATACATTCAACGCAACCGAAGGCTTTAATTTCATCACCGAGACAGAGGATTTAAGCGAAAACAATGTTCCCGACGATATCAACAGCGGATATTACGACAAAGTTGCGACGAGGGGAAAAACTCGAACGACGGGTATTAAATCCTCGATATCAAAGAAGGATTTCTTTGCCGAAGAACCTTCCGAAGAACTTTCCGAGGAGCCCGCGGAAGTTGAGGATATTGCCGACGATGACAATATAGTAAGCCAAGGCTCCGACGAACGACCCGCGACTCGATCCGACAATACGGATGCGTCGTCGGATAACGAAGAGACTCTTGCCGAGGACGAGGAGCAAGTCGGTACCGATGATGAGTCCGACGAACACGAGGATATCGACGATGGTTCCGAGCAGCGTTTTGCGGAAATGCAGAGTTATATAAATGCGTTAAAGCCCAAGAAAGACAAAACCGAGGAAACCAAAGACGAGGAAACAGACTCGGAGGAGCTACCCAAGGAAGAGGCGACATATAGTATAAAGTGCCGATATACGCCTCCGCCTTTGAATTTGATGAGACAAGAATCCACCGATTATGCAAAACTTTGCGGAGATACCGAGCAAAATTCCGAACTTATAGAGGATACGCTGGAAAGTTTGAAATTCCCTGCAAAAGTAGTAAACGTTGTTCCAGGTCCCGCTATAACGAGATATGAGTTGGAAATTCAACGCGGTATCCCCATCAAGAAAATCGAAGAGCGCGCTCCCGATATTGCGTACGCGCTTGCAAGCACAAAGAAGATACGTATCGAAATTCCCATTCCCGGCAAAAAAGCGGTCGGCGTAGAGGTGCCCAACAAAGAAGTCGGAATAGTCGGGCTCAAGGATCTTATCTCGTCCAAGGAATTCAAAACGGCGTCGTCGCCTTTGACATTGGCTATAGGAAAGGATATCGCAGGCGAAATAATCCTTTGCAATCTCGAAAAGATGCCGCACCTTTTGATAGCAGGCTCTACAAACAGCGGTAAAAGTTCTTGTTTGAACTCCATCGTGACGAGCATAATTTACAAGGCGTCTCCCGAAGATGTCAGAATTATATTGATAGACCCCAAGCAAGTCGAATTCGGCGCGTACATGGGGGAGCCTCATCTGCTTTTCAATGATATACTGAAGGACAGCGAGCAGGCGAGCAACGCTCTGAAATGGGTTGCGGAAGAAATGGAACGCAGATATTCTCTGTTCTCGAAATATATTCTCAGAAATATAAAAGAATACAATTCGATGGACAAAGTTGTCAACGGAGAATTGAAAAAACTGCCCTATATAGTCATTATCATAGACGAGTTTAATGCCTTGATGGGCGGCAAGAACAAGGATCTCGAGGATAGAATAGTCATGGTAGCGCAGAAGGCGCGAGCGGCGGGCATGCACCTTATTTTGGCGACGCAGAGACCTTCCGTAGACGTAATCACGGGTACGATAAAAACGAACTTGCCGAGCCGTATTGCTTTTGCGGTATCTTCGGGAACGGATTCCCGAACCATTCTCGACAAGACGGGCGCAGAAATGCTTGTCGGCAGAGGCGATATGTTATATGCGCCCATCGATCAGAACGAACCCAAGCGTGTACAAGGCGCTTTCATAGAGGGCGACGAGATACACGATATAGTCAATTATTCCAAGACTCATAATAAGTGTATTTTCTATGATGATGTGGAAAAGATAATCAAGACCAAGCCCGAAGAAAAAGTCGTAGATGTCAAAGAGGACACGGGGGGAGAGACGATGGATCCGCTCATTCCCGACATTTTGAAGTTGATAATCGATAAGAACCAGGTATCGGCAACTTTGATACAGCGAAGATTCAGCGTCGGATACGCGCGCGCGGCGAGAATTCTCGACCAAATGGAAGAACATCAATTCGTAAGCAAATCCGACAGCAAGAAGGTTCGTCAGATATATATTACCAAAGAAATGTATGAAAAATTGTTTGGAAGTACGACATGATTAAATTGGGGATAATTTCTTTGGGCTGTGATAAAAACAGGATCGACACCGAGAAGTTTTTGTTCGGGCTTGCGGACAGAGGCTTCGAGATAACCGACGATTATTCCGTTGCCGAGGTAATAATAATCAATACTTGCGCTTTCATTGCTTCGGCGCGAGAGGAATCCATCGATACGATACTTGGCATTGCGGAGTATAAAAAGAAGGGCAACCTCAAAGTATTGGTAGTTACGGGCTGTCTGCCGCAGAAGTATTCGGCGGAGATAAAAGAAGGGCTTCCCGAAGTGGATTTGTTTTTGGGAGTGGACGAATACTCCGAACTTGCCGACAAACTCGACGCATTGGTTAAAAAGAACGGACTTGTTCCGCCGCCGCCCTGTTCAAAGGCGGAACAGAGCGACTTAAAGCGAATAATAACTACGCCGCTACACTACGCGTATTTGAAGATAGCCGAAGGTTGCGACAATCATTGTACTTATTGCACGATACCGTCTATTCGCGGAAGATACAGATCCGTCCCCATGCCCGAACTTATTGCGGAGACGCAAGCGCTTGTCAAAAGGGGAGTCAAGGAACTTATTCTCGTTGCGCAAGATTGTACCGCATACGGAAAGGATCTATACGGCGAACCGAGTCTTGTCCGACTTGTCAGGGAACTTATAAAAACCGATGTTTGTCTTATAAGATTGATGTATTGCTATCCCGAGTCGGTGACCGACGAACTCATAGAATTAATATCGAGCGAACCCAAGGTCGCCAAGTTCATAGATATGCCTTTGCAGCATGTTGACAGCGAAGTTTTGCATAGAATGGGCAGGCGGGAAAATTACGAGCAAATTTGCGCTCTGTACGAAAAGATAAAGTCCGCTTCGGGCAATATTGCGGTAAGAACAACCTTCATGGTAGGGTTCCCGGGCGAGACAAAGGAACAGTTCAAAAGACTTTGCGATTTTACAAAGAAATATAAGCCCGACTTGGTAGGCATTTTCGCTTACAGCGCCGAGGAAGACACTCCTTCGAGTAAATTATTGGGGCACATTTCTCAACAAGAAAAAGAGAAGAGAGTAAACAAACTCGGAAAGATTCATTACAAGAACGCAAAGGCGGCTAACAAACGTCTTGTAGGGCAGACTTTGAAAGTTATCTATGAAGATATAGATTACGAACGAGGCATGTTCAAGGGAAGAACGGAAAGGAACGCGCCCGAGGTGGACGGTTATGTGTATTTTACCGCGGACTATGCCGACGTCGGAAATTATTACGATGTATTGATCAAAAAAGCGGACGGTTATGATTTGATAGGAGAAAAAATATGAATTTGCCCAATAAACTTACAATTTTAAGGATGATAATGATACCGCTGTTTATAGCGTTGTTTTTCATAGACTTTAAGTATCATTATTATGTTGCGGCGGGAGTATTCGTATTGGCGTCTTTTACAGACACACTTGACGGTTTTATAGCGCGAAAGTACAATTTGATAACCACAATGGGCAAGTTTTTGGACCCCATTGCCGATAAAATGCTTGTATCGTCGGCTTTAATTGCGGTGGTTGCGTATTGCGCGCGACTCGATTTATGGATAGCGATAACGATAGCCGTTTTTGCTATGGTGATATTGTGCCGAGAGTTGATGGTCAGCGGTTTTCGAATCGTGGCAAGTTCCAAAAATATTGTTTTGGCAGCGGACGGATTGGGAAAAATCAAGACGGTAACACAAATGTGTTCTCTTGTGTTGTTGATCCCCGCGGGAGATTATTTGAAAGGCGCTACGGGTATATGCCTTACTTGCGATATAATATTTTATATAGGATACGGCTTGCTTGCGGTGGCGACGGTTTTGACTGTAATTTCGGGTCTTAATTATATTCTCAAGAATAAAGGAGTCCTGAAAGATGAATGAGAACGCAATGACGTCGGCAAATACCGTCTATTCGACGCAAGAGAAGTTGTTGCTTTTGAGCGAGCAATTAAGAAAGACGGGACAAAAATTAAAGGTTGCGGAATCTTTTACGGGCGGAGGACTTGCTTCGAGGATAGTCTCTGTTGCGGGCGCGAGCAATTATTTTTTCGAAGGTTTGGTATGTTATTCTCCGTTAAGCAAAACGCAAAGGCTCGGAGTTTCGGCGGAAATTATCGAAAAATACGGTGTTGTAAGCGCAGAAGTAGCCGAAGCCATGGTAGCGGGTCTGTTGAAGAGCGGCAATTGCGATATTGCGGTTGCGACGACGGGCAACGCGGGACCCGACTCGGACGCTTCGGGCTTGGGCGTCTGTTATCTTGCGATCGGAACGCCGAGTTTTACGCATACGGTAAGGAAGCAATATACAGGCGATCGAGGTATGATTACCGAGCAAGCAATACAGGATTGTATCGGTATGTTATATAATAATATAATTATGAGGAACTGAAAAATAATGGCGAAAGATGCAAAACAAAAAAACGAATCGATGAACGATAACGAAAAAGAAAAGGCGCTCGAATCCGCAATAGCGCAGATAGAAAAGACTTTCGGGAAAGGCGCCATAATGAGAATGGACGAAGCGAGAGTCGAGCCCGTTGACGTTATATCTACGGGTTGCATTGCTCTCGATATGGCTTTGGGAATAGGCGGCGTGCCTCGCGGCAGGATAGTCGAGATATTCGGACCCGAGTCGAGCGGAAAGACGACTCTTGCATTGCACATCATAGCCGAGGCGCAAAAGGCGAACGGCACGGTGGCGTTTATCGACGCCGAGCACGCGCTTGATCCGATTTACGCAAAGGCGTTGGGCGTGGATTTGTCGGGATTGTACATTTCTCAGCCCGATAACGGCGAACAGGCTTTGGATATAGCCGAGGCGCTTGTAAAGAGCGGCGCATTGGATTTGATAGTTATCGACTCGGTGGCGGCATTGACTCCCCGCGCCGAAATCGAAGGTGAGATGGGCGAGAGTTTCATGGGCATACAGGCAAGACTTATGAGTCAGGCATTGCGCAAACTTGCGGGCGTATGCAACAAGACCAAAACCTGTATCATATTTATCAACCAATTGCGCGAGAAGATAGGCGTAATGTTCGGCAATCCCGAGGTTACTCCGGGCGGCAAGGCGCTTAAATTCTATTCAAGCGTAAGGATGGATGTGCGAAAGGGCGAACCCGTTAAATCGGGCACCGAAATCATCGGAAACAGAACGAAGGTAAAGATAGTCAAAAACAAACTTGCTCCTCCCTTCAAGACTGCCGAGTTCGATCTTATATTCGGCAAGGGAATAAGCAACGAAAGCGCGATATTGGAACTTGCCATATTGAACAACATTATCGTAAAGAGCGGTTCTTGGTTCAGTTATAATGACGAGAGGATCGGTCAAGGCAAAGAGGCGGTAAAGACTCTGTTAGAGACAAATGAAGAATTCCGCAACGAAGTTGTTGCCAAGATAAAGGCATTGAACGATCCCGAATCCGAAGAGGTCGTAGAAGATCCCGAGGAATGATCGGACACTTAATTTGTATGCAAAAGCACTTGAGTGCTTGAAACATAGACAGCGGTACAAGCCGCAAAAAAATAAAAAAACAAAAATAAAACAAGGAGGTAATATGCTTATAAACACTATAAATTTATTCGGTGTTGGTACGGCGCTTGCGGTAATCTTGCCTATTATAGGCTTGCTTGTCGGAGCGGCGGCCGGTATAGCGATTTACATTTTGGTATCGAAAAAGAAAGTCGGCAACGCCACACAGCGTGCCGGTAAAATCATCAACGAAGCTATCGAGAAAGCGCAGACTTTGACGAAAGAAGCAATGCTCGAATCAAAGGAAGAGATATTGAAGCAAAGAGATGATTTTGAGCAGGAAGTCAAAAACCGTCGAGGTGAGTTGACAAGATCCGAACAGCGTATAGCGCAAAAAGAGGATACTCTCGATAAGAAAGAGCAAGCCCTCGATAAAAAGCTCGAGACTTTGGAAAAGACAAAAGAGGAGCTTGCGAAAAAGGGAACGGAACTTGCCGAGATCAGGGAAAAGACCGAAGAAGCCTACAAGAAGGCGGAAAAAGAAGTCGAACGAGTTGCTTCGATGACTCGTGACGAGGCAAAGAAGATCCTTATCGAACAGATCGAGGACGAGGCAAAGAAGGACGCTCTCAAAACGGTAAGGGAAATAGAGAGCGCGGCGAAAGAGGACGGACGCAAAAAGGCGCAGGAGATCATAGCCACCGCCATTCAGAGATGCGCCGTGGATCATGCCGCCGAAATTACCGTGTCCGTCGTAAATCTCCCCAATGATGAAATGAAGGGCAGAATAATCGGACGCGAGGGCAGAAATATAAGAGCGTTGGAAAGCGCGACGGGCGTAGATCTTATAATCGACGATACTCCCGAAGCCGTAGTTCTTTCGGGCTTCGATCCCGTAAGGAGAGAGATTGCGAGAATAACTCTCGAAAAGTTGATTGCCGACGGAAGAATACATCCCGCGCGAATCGAAGAAGTCGTGGAAAAGACCAAAAAGGAACTTGACATTCAAATAAAGGAAGCGGGCGAGAATGCGACGTTCGAGACGGGCGTCATCGGCTTGCATCCCGATCTTGTCAGATTGCTCGGAAGATTGAAGTACAGGACAAGTTACGGACAAAACGTACTGAAACATTCTATCGAGGTGTCACATTTGGCGGGACTCATGGCGGCTGAACTCGGAGCCGATGTAAATTTGGCAAAACGCGGCGGCTTGCTTCACGATATAGGAAAGGCGATAGACCACGAAGTCGAAGGTACTCATATTACAATAGGCGCGGATCTTGCCAAGAAATACCGCGAGAACAAGGAAGTCATTCATTGCATAATGGCGCATCATAACGATGTGGAGCCTCAAACGATCGAGGCGATATTGGTTCAATGCGCCGACGCGATAAGCGGTTCGAGACCCGGCGCAAGAAGAGAGTCTTTGGATTCTTATGTAAAACGTCTCGAGAAACTCGAGAGCATAGCCAACGGTTTCGAGGGCGTCGAAAAGTCGTTTGCAATTCAGGCGGGCAGAGAAGTAAGAATCATAGTCAAGCCCGAAATGGTGGACGATGCGCAAACTGTATTTATGGCAAAAGAGATAGCAAAACAGATCGAAACCGATATGGAATATCCGGGACAGATCAAAGTCAATGTCATAAGAGAAACCCGAAGTGTGGAATACGCAAAATAAAATCGAATATCGATCGACAAAAAAGGACTTGTTTCAAAAAAACAAGTTCTTTTTTATAAATAAATTATAAAAAAATAAATATTATTATTTCACTTGACAAAAGATAAAATGGAGATTATAATAGTAATATGATAGAGTATATTTAACTCTATAAAATAATGAGGAGGAGATTTTATGAAGAAGAGTAGACAAAGCAGTCTCTTTTCGATACTTGTAATCGCTCTCGTGGTTGCGTTGGCTTTTTCGGTGGTTGCTTGTAACCCCAAAACGCATGAGCACAAATGGGATGCGGGTACGGTAACAACAGAGGCTACATATCTGCACGAGGGCGTAATGACCTATAAGTGCGAAGAGGACGACGAAACCAAGACCGAACCTATCGCCGCGCTTGGTATTCCCGCCGCTTTCCGCGGTACTTGGTACAGCCCCGACAAAGAGAATAAGCTTGTGATCGCCGAAAAATCGATAGAGTTCTATCAAGGCGAATCGACAAAGCTCAACATTACCGATGCCGACGGTAAGAACAATCAACTTACATTTAAGTATGAAGGTACGACTTATAATGTAACGACCGGCGATAATAAGCTTGTTGTAAACGGCGTCGATTATGTTAAGGACGGCGGTACGGTTACCCCGCCTACTCCTTCCGAGAGAGATACGACAGCCGAAAAGTTCCGCGGTTATTGGGTAAGCACCAATGACAGTTTCAGCGGCTATACTATCGAGATTGACGACAAAAACGTTATTTGGACTCTCGGCGATTGGGTAGAAGACAGCCTTGATAACTTCAAATTTTATGAAGATAAAATCACATTCACGGGAACGGGCGGAGCAAATTCGTATGAAATTCGTTTCAACGCGCAAGGTGTATTCGAATTATATAACGAAACCGATACAAGCATTATAACTTTCGAGAAGGGAACAAAGCCCGAACCCACAAGAGATACGACAGCAGAAAAATTCCGCGGTTATTGGGTAAGCACCAATGACAGTTTCAGCGGCTATACTATCGAGATTGACGACAAAAACGTTATTTGGACTCTCGGCGATTGGGTAGAAGACAGCCTTGATAACTTCAAATTTTATGAAGATAAAATCACATTCACGGGAACGGGCGGAGCAAATTCGTATGAAATTCGTTTCAACGCGCAAGGTGTATTCGAATTATATAACGAAACCGATACAAGCATTATAACTTTCGAGAAGGGAACAAAGCCCGAACCCACAAGAGATACGACAGCCGAAAAGTTCCGCGGTTATTGGGTAAGCACCGATGATAATTTTGATTATGTTTTTGTAATTACCGATAAGACCGTAACTTGGACTCTCGGAGATTGGGTAGAAGACAGCCTTGATAACTTCAAATTCTATGAAAACAAGATCACATTCACGGGAACGGGCGGAGCAAATTCGTATGAAATCCGTTTCAATGAACAAGGTGTATTCGAATTATATAACGGAACCGATACAAGCATTATACCTTTCGAAGAAGGCGCTTATACCGAAGCAAAGGGCGCTGCTCTTAACGTCCACATGTCTTTCTGGAATACTTGGGAAGGTTTCTACAGCGATCACATATATACCGTCAAGATAACCGACAACGAAATTAAGTTCTATATCGATTATGTCGGTAAAGATGTTGCTTCGGCATTGGTTACTTACAATGATTTGCAATCAAGCGAAGTTACTTTTACGGTAGACGAACAAACTTATGTTATTTATCTTCAACGTAGTGTTATGAAACTTTGCCAAGGTACTATAGATGAAGCGATAGCGGAACTTTACGGAGAAGGAACGGAAAAGAGACCTTATGAATTGGATCGATTGGAAGGCACTCATGATATTACTTTGAAATATCAAGACGATTATTTTATCAATAATACATTTGTCAGATTTACCCAAGAAGAGAATAAAGTATACAGCGTAAGTTACGATAAAGAGTTCCAAAATATCTTATTCGTGCTTTACGAAGAAGGAAAATCTGCATTCCCCGTAGCAAGTTGGAGTAATTTCAACAGCGCCGACCAGACCAAGGGCGCTTCCGACTTCCAACTTTTGGCAGGCAAGACTTATATTCTCAGACTTGACGGCGTTGAAGTAGGCAAGAATAATAAGTTTACTCTTACCGCTACCGCCAAAGATTTGGCTATAGATGCGGAGTATATCGGCGAGTGGCAAACTCTTGATTACGATGACGCAACAGGCGAGGGCGCGCGTCTCACTATCGACGCGACGGGAATTACTATCGACAGCGAGTTGTTCGGTGACCCCGTCAAAGCGGAACTCAAAGATATTTTTCTTGCTCGAGGCGGCACGGGTTATCAATTTACTTTGTCTGTTGGATTCGCTACTTTGGAAGTGACCGTTTCCCTTACGACCGATGATGCAAGTTCGCCCGTCGTTCCCGCAATTATTTTGGAGTATATAGTAGATGGAGAGGATTCCGTAGAATGGGATTTCTACAAACCCGATAATATGCCCAAGTATCGCGAGGGCTCTGTAAAAAATCCCAAAGTATTGACGGAAGCGGAATTTGTAAAGTCTTACAGCGAGCATGTGACCGAGGAGTACTATTATTCCTTCACTCCCGCGGCAACTTCCACTTATACGATTACAAAAGGAACTTGCGAATACGTATATATCGAGATTCGTTTGGACGGAGAAGTAATTTTCACTTTTGATTCTTCTATAAACGACACTTTTGTTATCAAACTCGAAGAAGGAAATACCTATATCGTTGTACTTAGCGACTCTGCCTATGATGGTGGATCGACTTTGGACTTTACCATAACCAAAGGCGGCGAGTATGTTGAAGAACAAAAAGTTGAAATTCCCGCAGACATTAGAAATATCACTTGGCAACCCGACGGAAGCAGAACCGTTACCGTAAATCAATATGACTTTACAGTTTATAATGTAGTCAATGTTGTTTGGAAAGCGACGAAAGTTGAAACCATAGAAGGCAAGACCGTTGTTTCTGCACAGAACGGTAAAACGACTGCTACCTTTACTTACGATCCTTCTGCGCATACGCTCACTTTCGATAACGGCGGCGGAACCACTATAACTTGGCTTGCCGAAGGCGCCGAAGCAGAACAACCTCTTGCATCCATTCCCGACAAATTCCACGGTAAATGGGCTAATGCAGAAGGCACATACACTATCGAGATTTCCGCAAATGCAATTACGGGATTTACCGATGATGAATGGGAAGGTACCGTTACCGAATACAAAGCCTACGAAAACAGAATTACTTTCACCGCAAGCGTTTCTATGTTGGGAAATGAAATCGATTATAGTTATGTGCTTGTATATAACGAAAACGGCTTGCAACTCTATTATGCTTCTTCTATGGATGAGCCGTGCGCGGTTCTTGTTTCGCAAGGCGCTCCCGCTCCCGCGCTTTCCATACCCGAGAAATTCAGGGGAACATGGAAAAACACGGGTGACGATGATTATACCTTAATAATCGACGAGACGTCTGTAACATACCTTTTGGGTAGTGATCCGGATACTACTCTTGCCGACTTCAAATACGAAAACGACAAGATCACTTTCACAGGTTTAGGCGGATATTATAAGTATGAAATTCGTTTCAATGACCAAGGATTACTTGAATTATATGAGGCAACTTATGAAAGCACTTATACTTTCAAGAAAGAACCCGAGACTCCCGCCGCTACTATTCCCGATAAATTTGTCGGCAATTGGAAAGGCGAAGTTCCCACGGGAGACAATGGATATACTCAGTGCGATATAAACATTACCGCAAATGCCATTACTATTACCGAGGCAGGGGATTCGTGGACTATTTCCGAAATTAAGGTCGAGGGCGAAAAAATAACTTTCAAAAGCGCTGGCTATGTTTATGAACTTCGTATCGAGAACGGAAAATTGGTATTATACGATGATGAGGGAGAAATTGTCTCTACCTGTGTCAAAGCGTAATTTCCGAAATTAAACCAAAAGAAAAAGGTTAACGAAAAAACTTCGTTAGCCTTTTTTATTATAAGAACACTGCGAGCGCCCAAATGAGCGCGACGCCGGGTATTCCCAATATTCCCACTATAAGAGCGTTAAGGGGATTTATCGGCAGTATCACGACTCCGAAAACGTTAAGCAATATCAAAACGACGGCGCCTGCAACGGTGTTTATTATCAATCGGAGAAAGCCTTTTGTCTTGAGCGAGAATACAACTCCCAACAGAACTATGAGTCCGATCCCTATAAAAAAAGATAAGATTATTTCCAAATAATTCATATACTTATTTTATTTTCCCGACAGGCGAATAAAACTTCGGAAAATAGCGAAAAAAGGCGCTTTGGGACTATATTTTTATTCGAGAGATGTTGACTTTGGTTTCCCCTTATGATATAATGTTTTCGATTTCAGAGAGGCGAAAATATGAAAAGATTATTTACAAGCGAAAGTGTTACCGAAGGACATCCCGACAAGATCTGCGACTATATTGCCGACAGAATATTGGATGAAGCATTGAAACAGGATCCCAAAAGCCGTGTAGCGTGCGAAATTTGCTGTACAACGGGCTTTGTTATGGTTATGGGGGAATTTACCACCGAAAGTTATATCGACATTCCTCATACCGTTCGTGACGCCATAAAAGAAATAGGTTACGACAAGCCCGAATACGGCTTTGATTATCATACTTGCGCGGTGCTTACCGACCTAAAAGAGCAATCGGGCGACATAGCGATGGGCGTTGACAATTCGATTGAGACCAAGGCGGGAAAACTCGATATTGCCGACACTGTAGGCGCGGGAGATCAGGGCATGATGTTCGGTTACGCTTGCAACGAGACCGAGGAGTATATGCCGCTTCCCGCGGTTTTGTCGCACAAACTCACAAAAAGATTGACCGAGGTACGAAAGAGCGGGATTTTATCGTATCTAAGACCCGACGGAAAGGCGCAGGTTACTGTTCTTTACGAGGACGGAGTTCCCGCTTCTGTCGATACCGTAGTCGTATCGGCTCAGCATGACGATGACGTCGATATCGAAAAACTCCGTAAAGACATAGAGCGCGAGGTTATTCGCAAAGTCATTCCCGAGAAATATATGACGAAAACCACAAAACTTTTGATAAATCCCACGGGCAGGTTCGTCATCGGCGGACCTCACGGAGACAGCGGACTTACGGGCAGAAAGATAATAGTCGATACATACGGCGGTATGTGTCCTCACGGCGGCGGCGCGTTCTCGGGCAAAGATCCCACCAAGGTGGACAGAAGCGCGGGCTATTATGCAAGGTACGTGTGCAAAAACATAGTTGCGGCGGGACTTGCCGACAAATGCCAGTTGCAAGTCGCTTACGCGATAGGAAAAGCCAACCCCGTATCCGTTTCCGTTGACACTTTCGGCACTTCGGAATATACCGAAGAGCAACTTATCTCGATAATAAACAAGGTTTTCGATTTCAGACCTTACAGCATAATAAAAAATTTGGGACTCGATGCGCCTATCTATTCCGCGTCAACGAATTACGGACATTTTGGCAAACCCGATTTGCCTTGGGAAAAAACCGACAAGACGGAGGAACTTAAAAAGATAAGTTGCAGGAACTGACAGGCGACATAGAAGAGATCCGTTTTCGCAACGAAGAAAACGGATTTTCTATATTGGTTTTGGATATAGGTGACGAATATATCACCGCTACGGGAGTTTTTCCTCCGATAAACGAGGGAGAAAGCGTTCGGATAAGCGGCGATTATATCATTCATCCGAAATTCGGCAGGCAATTCAAGGTTGTGAAAGCGGAAAAAAGACCGCCTCAGACGCTTGACGGAATTGCCCGCTTTTTGTCGAGCGGTCTGATAAAGGGAATAGGACCCAAAACCGCTTATATTATTGTGCAAAAGTTCGGTAAGGAAACTTTCGATATTCTCGAAAACGATCCCGAACGCCTTGCCTCTATCAAGGGAATAAGCATAAAAAAGGCGATGCA
This sequence comes from uncultured Clostridia bacterium, assembly GCA_947581755.1. Lineage (GTDB taxonomy): Bacteria > Bacillota > Clostridia > Christensenellales > Pumilibacteraceae > CANPVN01. Next base: position 33,437 of record CANPVN010000009.1, read on the forward strand.
GATTCAACACGACTATCTTATAAACAAGAATTTGCAGGACGCCGTTATTTTTATGCAGTCTTACGGAATAACCACGGGACGCGCCCTTAAAATTTATGCCGAGTACGGTCCCGATACAGTCAAAATAATCTCGGCAAATCCATACAGGCTTATCGAGGATATATCGGGCATAGGATTTACAACCGCCGACAAAATCGCGGCGAATATGGGCATACCCAAAGACGGAGAATTCCGTATTCGCGCCGGTATAATTTATACCATGATGGACGCGGGAGAGCGCAACGGAAACACCTATTTGCCTCGCGAAATGCTTGTTTCCGAGGCTCTTAAACTTTTGGATATAGCCGACGAGACGCTCATTGACGAACAGATAGACAAACTCGTCATCGAAAGAAAATTGAAATGCGTCGAGTTCGACGAGACGGGAGTAATGCTCACAAAAACTTATCATACCGAGCGGAGCGTGGCAGTCGGACTTGTGAAACTCATAGATTCGCAGAACAGGCTGGAACGCGACGTCGACGAGGACATCGACGAGTTCGAGCGGCTTGCGGGAATAAACTTTCATTCCTCGCAACGCGATGCGATAAAACTTGCCGTGACTAACGGAGTATGCGTCATAACGGGTGGTCCCGGAACGGGCAAAACCACTATCATAAAGTGTATAATTCATATTTTCGACAGAATCGGGATAACATATATGCTCATGGCTCCGACGGGCAGAGCCGCAAAACGAATGGCGGACAGTTCGGGACGCGAAAGTTCCACCATACACAGAGCGCTTATGCTCGAAGGCGAAGGTTTCTCTCAATCGGGAGCGCCTCTCGCAACGGGCGCGGTCATTGTCGATGAGGTTTCCATGATGGACATTTTCTTGTCCGACGCGCTTATTTCCCGTCTTTCTCCCGGAACGAGACTCATTCTCGTGGGAGACAAGGATCAACTTCCTTCTGTGGGAGCGGGCAATGTTCTCAAAGATATTTTATCTATGCCTATTATTCCGCATATACAACTCGAAATGATTTTCAGACAGGGGAAAGAGAGTCTCATAGTGGCAAATGCGCACGCCATAAACAGCGGTAAAATGCCCGTACTCGATGATAAAAATTCCGACTTTTTCTTTCTTAAAGCAACAAGTCATCACGATATAGCCATGACGGTTACCGAACTTGTATCGGAAAGATTGCCCAAATTCCTGAAATGCGATCCCGAACGGATACAGGTATTGTGTCCCATGAAAAACGGAGAAGCGGGAGTAAACAATCTGAATGTTTTGCTTCAGAACAAACTCAATCCTTTGGGAATGAGACCTACTCTCAACGGCTATCGCGAGGGCGACAAGGTTATGCATATAACCAACGATTATAAATTGCAATGGGAACGCACCGCAGACGGTTACGAACGCGGAGAGGGCGTTTTCAACGGCGATATGGGCATCGTCGAAAGAATAGATCCGAGCGACGGGACATTGACGGTACTTACCGACGACGCTCGACGAATTGTCTACGGCGCATCGACTATCGAAGAACTAATGCTTGCTTATGCGGTTACGGTGCATAAGAGTCAAGGTTCGGAATTCGATGCCGTGGTTTTGCCCGTCACTATAGGCAGTCCGATAATTTTTACCCGCAACTTGCTGTATACCGCCATTACAAGAGCAAAAAAACTCGTCGTAATAGTGGGCGACACCTTTTCGGTCAAGAGAATGGTGGATAACGATTATATAGCGAAACGCTACAGCGGGTTGAAATACTTTATCGAAGATGCGCAAAGGGGAATGACGTTACTTTTCGGCGAATAATCGACTGTAAGAGTTGACTTATTCGACGGGATTTATTACAATATAAGCGGGAGAATTTTTTATGTTCGAAATTCACGAAATAACAGACGAAAACAAAATAAAGCAATGTTGCTCGAGATTTGCGATACCTTTTGCCGAAGGTTGTCGCGGTTTTATTCTCATAGACGAGGGCAAAGAAGTCGGCTTTGGCGCAATTGCGCTTAAAGGAGCCGTTGTCGAACTTATAGGTGTGGCGGTGGACCCTTCTCATCCGAGAAGTTATTGGGATCTGCTCAATCGTGCCGTACTTAACGTTGTCCGAAACTTCGAAGGTCCCATAAAGGTACACGTTACGAGCAACGATGATTATTATCTGAGTCTCGGGTTCAAAAAGACCTCGGACGGTTATGAAGTTTTAAGTCCCGACATTGACTTGTCGGGTGAATGCAAAAAGCATTGAGAGGTGGTTTTATGGGTAATTTTATTGAAGAAATCATAGAGAAAGATCTCGAAACGGGAAAAGTAAAAAAAGTAATAACTCGTTTTCCGCCCGAGCCTAACGGTTATCTGCACATAGGACACGCAAAATCCATTTGTCTTAACTATTATGGCACGGCAGTTAAGTACGGCGGAATATGCAATTTGCGTTTCGACGACACCAACCCCGCAAAAGAGGACGAGGAGTATTGCAATTCCATCATCGAGGACATAAAGTGGTTGGGTTGGAAAGGAGAGATCTATTATGCCTCCGATTACTTCGACAAGATGTACGAATGCGCCGTTATTCTTATCAAAAAGGGACTCGCTTACGTTGACGATATTTCTCCCGAACAGATGAAGGAGATGCGCGGAACTCTTACCGAACCCGGCAAAGAAACCGCCAACAGGAACCGTCCCATAGAAGAGAACTTAAAACTTTTCGAGGATATGAAAAACGGACTCGTTGCCGACGGCGCGCTTGTTTTGAGAGCCAAAATAGATATGGCGTCTCCCAACATAAATATGCGCGATCCCATAATTTACAGAGTATTGAAGGCGCATCATCACAGACAAGGCGACAAGTGGAATATCTACCCCATGTACGATTTTGCTCATCCTCTCGAGGACGCGATCGAAGGAATAACTCATTCGATATGCACCATGGAATTTGAAGATCATCGCCCTTTGTACGATTGGGTGTTGGAGAATTGCGGATTTGAAAATCCGCCTCATCAGTATGAATTTGCTCGTCTCAATCTTACAAGAACGATAATGAGTAAACGCTATCTCAAGCGTCTTGTGGACGGCGGAGTAGTAGACGGTTGGGACGACCCTCGAATGCCGACCATCGCGGGCTTGAGAAGGAGAGGTTATACGCCTTCGGCAATAAGGGAATTTTGCGACAGAATAGGCGTTTCCAAAGCCAACAGCGAAGTCGATGTGGCAATGTTGGAGAGTTGTATACGAGACGAACTCAATCTCACCGCCGACAGAGCGATGGCGGTTCTCGACCCCGTAGAACTTGTCATTACAAACCGTGACGACGATTATACCGAAGAACTCGAGATAGAGATAAATCCCTCAAAGCCCGAACTCGGTGTGAGAAAAGTCACAAGTTCGAACAGATATTTTATCGAAAGAGAGGATTTCAAAGTGGTTCCGCCTCCCAAATATCACAGATTGGTTGTAGGCGGCAAAGTGAGATTGAAGGGCGGTTATATCATAGAATGTAAGAACTACGAGACCGATGGGAACGGTAACGTAACAAAAATATACGCCGAGATAATCGAAAATACAAAATCGGGCAACGATACTTCGGGCATAAAGGTAAAGGGCGTCATTCATTGGGTAAATGCCCGCGATTGCGTGGATCTCGAGGCGAGATTGTACGACTATTTGCTTGTAGACAGTACCGAAGCCAAAGATTTTTCGGAAAGGATGAATCCCGATTCGCTTAAAGTCTGCAAGGCAAAGGGCGAAAAGATACTCGGAGAGGCGCAAAAGGGCAAATCCTTCCAATTCATGAGAACGGGATATTTTTGCAGAGACATTAAGTCCGAGGGACTTGTTTATAACCTCATAGTCGGACTTAAGGACAGTTATAAAAAATAAATTTTTCAAGGAGCGGATATGAAAACGCTTGATGCAAAAGCTTTAAGACAATTATGGTTTGATTTTTTTACCGAACGCGGACATAAAATAATACGTTCGGCGTCGCTTATACCCGAAAACGATCCCACGGTTCTGTTTACCACGGCGGGAATGCACCCGCTCGTTCCTTACCTTCTCGGGGAAAAACATCCCGAAGGGAACCGTCTTGCCGACGTACAGAAATGCGTCAGAACGGGCGACATAGACGAAGTCGGAGACGCGGGACACTGTACGTTTTTCGAAATGTTGGGGAATTGGTCGCTTGGCGATTATTTCAAAAGCGAAATGATCCCTTGGAGTTACGAATTTCTCACACGAAAACTCGGAATAGATAAAGACAAGTTGGCTGTCTCGGTATTTGCGGGCGACGAGGATTGTCCCGCCGATACCGCGAGCGCCGAACTGTGGGAGAAATGCGGTATTCCCAAAGAAAATATTTTCTTTCTTCCCAAGTCCAATAATTGGTGGGGACCTGCGGGAATTACAGGTCCTTGCGGTCCCGATACCGAAATGTTTATAGATACAGGCAAACCCAAATGTTCCGAGCATTGTTCTCCCGCATGCGATTGCGGCAAATATCTCGAGATCTGGAACGACGTATTTATGGAGTTCAACAAAAATGCCGACGGCAAGTACGAGCCGTTGAAGCAAAAGAATGTCGATACGGGTATGGGACTCGAAAGAACTCTGTGTATTTTACAGGGTAAAAAATCCGTTTACGAGACCGATTTATTTGCTCCCGTCATAGCGAAAATCTCTTCCCTTTGCGGAAAGAGTTACGGCGAGGACGAAAATATCACCAAAGCGATGAGAATAGTAGCCGACCACGTCAGAACTTCGGTGTTTATGATAGGCGACGAGAAAGGAGTGGTTTGCTCCAACGTCGATCAGGGATATATTTTAAGGCGATTGTTAAGACGAGCGATCCGCTATTCCAAGACGCTTGAACTTCCGCCGCACAGTCTCGTTTCGATAGCCGACGCGGTTTTGGAGATTTACGACGGTGTTTATCCCGAACTTAACGAAAATGCAGATAAAATAAGGGATGAAATAGCGAGAGAAGAGGAACGCTTCGAGCATACCTTACAGGGCGGAATAAAAGAATTCGAAAAACTCAGGACTTATCTTGTAGGCGATACGATAAGCGGAAAAGCGGCATTCAAACTCTACGATACTTACGGTTTCCCTATTGAAATGACCGTCGAACTTGCCGCCGAAAACGGACTCAAAGTCAATGTAGAGGACTTTGAAAAGGCGTTTAAGGAGCATCAGGAAAAGAGCCATCAGGGAGCGGAACAAAAATTCAAGGGCGGACTTGCCGACAATACCGAAAAGACCGCGAGATTGCATACCGCAACTCACCTTATGCACAAAGCCTTGAAAGAAGTTTTGCATGACGAAAACGCAAATCAAAAGGGTAGCAACATCACCGAAGAAAGATTGAGATTCGACTTTACTTTTCCGCGTCCGCTTACTCCCGAAGAGATTCGCGCGGTAGAGGATAAGGTGAACGAGGCTATACAGGCGGACGTAGAGATAGTCTGCGAAGAGATGACCGTAGACGAGGCGAGAAAACGCGGAGCGGTGGGACTGTTCGCTTCCAAATACGGAGAGAAAGTCAAAGTCTATACCATGGGCAAATACTCCATGGAGATATGCGGAGGACCTCACGCAAAACGCACGGGAGAACTCGGCAAATTCAAAATTATAAAAGAGCAATCTTCGAGCGCGGGAGTAAGGCGAATAAAGGCAATTCTCGAAGAGTAAAAAAGGAGGCTTACTATGAATGTTTCGGTTTTGGGATGCGGAAGATGGGGTTCTTTTCTTGCTTGGTATTCCAACTATAAGGGATACAAGACAATAAGTTTCGGCAGAAAGGGTTCTCCGAGTTACGAAGTCCTGAAAAATACAGGCAGAAACGAATGGGTGGAATTGAATCCCAATATAGAGTTGTGCTGCGACCTCGAAAGAGCCGTTACGACAGCCGATATAATAATAATTTCCATAAGTTCTCAAGGATTGAGGGACTTCTTCAAAGAGATAACAAAGTATGACGTCAAAGACAAATATTTTATTCTCTGCATGAAGGGCGTGGAACTCAACAGCGGCAAACGCCTTTCCGAAGTGGCGATAGAGAGCGGAATAGCAAAGGATCGTATCGCGGTATGGGTAGGTCCGGGACATATTCAGGAGTTTACCCGCGGCAGACCTAATTGTATGGTTATAGACTCTTATTCGAGTGAACTTACGATAAAACTCATCGATATTTTCAAGAGCAATCTCATAAGATTTTATCGCGGCAACGATATCATCGGTACCGAGATAGGCGCGGCGACGAAGAACATTATGGGAATAGTTGCGGGAGCGCTCGACGGAATGGATCTCGTTACCATGAAGGGCGCGCTTATGGCTCGTGGAAGCAGAGAAGTGGGACGTCTCATAAAAGCGCTCGGCGGCAATGAATTTTCGGCATACGGACTTTGCCATTTGGGAGATTACGAAACGACTCTGTTTTCGCAACACAGCCACAATCGTAGATGGGGAGAGTCTTTCGTCAAAGGCGAAAAATTCGAAAAACTCGCAGAGGGCGTGACCACGGCTCAGGCTATAAGTCAACTTGCAAAAAAAGTCGGCGTTGATATGCCTATCACAGACGCCGTTTGCACGATGATATCCAAAGAAAAGACTCCCGATGAAATTTTGACTCAACTCTTTGGCAGAGAACTCAAAACGGAATTTTATTGATGAATTTACCTCGGGATTACATAGCCCGAATGAAACGGATTTTGGGCGACGAGTACGAAAAGTATGCAGCGGCAACGGATGAAGTTCCTTGCCGTGCTTTTCACGTTAACACCAAAAAATCGGGGTGGAAAACATTATATGAAAAGAGCGATATTTTCGGAGAACTCATTCCTTACACCGATAACGGATTTTTGTATAACGGCGGAGCGGGAATAGGTTTTACGCCTGCTCATCATTCGGGACTTGTCTATATGCAGGAACCTTCTGCCATGCTTGCGGTGTCTGCGTGCGACTGCGAAGGAGCCAAATATATATTGGATTTATGCGCAGCGCCGGGCGGAAAGAGCAGTCAGTTGGCAAGTAAAATGACGGGCGGAGTCTTGTTCGCAAATGAAACGGTACCCGACAGAGCGCAGATATTGGCAAGAAATATCGAGCGTATGGGCTATCGGAATGTCGTGGTTACGCGCAACAGTCCCGAAGATTATGCAAATAAAATGCCCGAGTTTTTCGATATCGTACTCGTGGATGCGCCTTGTTCGGGAGAGGGTATGATGAGGAAGGAACCCGAAGCGGTGTCTCAATGGTCTCCGACGCTTGTCTCTTCATGTGCGGCAAGACAGAAAAACATTCTCGACAGCGCGCATATCGCGCTCAAAGAGGGCGGAATTATCGTGTATTCCACATGCACTTTTTCCACCGAGGAAAACGAAGAGATAGGCTCTTATATGGTTTCGGAGTACGGTTACGAGGTTATGCCCGTAAACGCGACGATAAAAGAATTTACGCGCGCGGGAGTTGCTGAGTTTTGCAAGGGCTTCGACAGAGAGAACGTAAGACGCTTTTATCCCTATCTCGGATCGGGAGAGGGACAGAGTTTTGCCGTATTGAGAAAGCCCGACGAGGGCGGAAAAACATTCGGAAGAAAGTTCAAAGCCTGTAAAACCAAAAAGGATAAAGCGACCGAGGAATTTATCGGCAAATATACGAATATCGATTGTAAAGATATTCTTTTCGACGGCAAATATTATTTTTTGCCTGCATTCGGTTTCGACGCGGGACTCAATGTGATTTTCGACGGCGTGAGACTCGGCGAAAGCGACGGGAAGCGGTTTATTCCTCATCATCATTTCTTTTCCGCTCTTCCCGAGGAGTTTATTATTCGATGCGAGGCGGACGACAAAACCGCAGAGCGGTATCTTGCGGGACTCGAAACGGAAAATGCAAATACGGGGTGGGGAGTTTATACCTATTGCGGAGCGGGACTCGGCGGTTTCAAGGCTTCGGGCGGCGTGGCAAAAAATCATTATCCCAAAGGATTGAGGAATACGAACTACAATTCCAAGAAAACACTTGCATAAAATCAAAAGGTGTGTTACAATATACTTCGAGCGTATAAAAGCACACTTAATTTAAGCACATAAACAAGGAGACACTATGTTTCAAAATTCAGAGCAAGTTTTGTCATTTTGCAAAGAAAACGAAATCGAGATGATTGATTTCAAAATGGTTGACCTCTATGGAAGATGGAGGCATATAACCATACCCGTAGGCCGTTTCAACAAAGATACGATGAAATACGGCATCGGCTTCGACGGTTCCAATTACGGATATGCTCCTGTAGAAAACAGCGATATGGTATTCATACCCGATTTATCGTCCGCTGTGATAGACCCTTATGCCGAGATTCCCACTCTTACCATGATAGGCGATGTACAAGTCATAGGCAAGAACAATTATGCCTTTGATCAATATCCCCGAAACGTAGCGGCAGCGGCTTTGGAATATATGAAAAAGTCGGGAATTGCAGACAGAATGATTATAGGCCCCGAATATGAATTTCATATTTTCGATCATGAAAGCCACGAGATTACCAAGAACACTATATCTTCCACCGTCGATACTTGGGAAGCAGGCTGGAATTCCGCAGTAAACGACGGCACCAATCAAGGGTATCACCTCGAAGGACAAGACGGATATCATGCCTCTCAGCCTCAGGATATAAATTATGATTTAAGAAGCAAGATGTGTATGGTTCTCGAAGAAATGGGAGTCAAGGTAAAGTATCATCATCATGAAGTAGGCGGCTCGGGGCAAATGGAAATAGAGGTGGAACTTGACGACATGCTCAAGATGGCGGATGATACGATGATCGCGAAATATGTTATAAAGAACGAAGCGATACGCAACGGAAAGACTGCTACGTTTATGCCCAAACCCTTATATAACGAAGCGGGAAACGGAATGCATGTACATATGTTGTTGATGAAAGACGGAAAACCTTTGTTCTATGACGAGAAAGGATACAGCAACCTTAGTCAGACGGCATTGTACTTTATCGGCGGATTATTGAAACATGCCGCGTCTTTATGCGCGTTTACAAATCCTTCCACCAATTCTTACAAGCGACTTGTTCCGGGATTCGAGGCGCCCGTTACGATAGGTTACGCGACGGCGAACAGAAGTTCGGTAATAAGAATACCCGCTTATGCAAAGTCTCCCGATAAAAAGCGTTTCGAACTCAGAAATCCCGATGCGACCTGCAACCCTTATTATGCGTATGCGGCAATACTTATGGCGGGTCTTGACGGAATAGAGAAGGAGATCGACCCCTCGAAGTGCGGTTGGGGACCTTTCGATTTCAATCTTTTCGACTTATCGCCCGAAGAGCAAAAGAAGATTCAGCATCTTCCCGAAAGTTTGGGAGAAGCGCTCGACGCATTGGAAAGAGATCATGAATACCTTACCAAGGCGGGCGTGTTCCCCGAGAGACTCATAGAAATATGGCTCGAGAAAAAGAGAGCCGAACTCAAGAAGATAAACGGAATTCCTCATCCCGTTGAATTCAAATTATATTTTGATTTATAAGATTGGAGATAAAAAATGTACAGAGAAAAATTTATTACAGTAGAACAAGCGCTCGGACTTGTAAAAGACAATTACAAAATATCCGTTGCCGACGGTCCCGTGGAGCCTCAGGCATTTTTGAGCAATTTGCATACCATTCTCGATAAGGTAAAGAACACCGAGATTTGGATGTGCCTTACTATGAGGAGTTATCCTTTCTTCGAAATGCCCGAATACGGCAACAATATCCGTATAAATACCATTTATATGTCCAAGCCTACGCGAGACGCTATGGAGTGTCTCAACACCGTTTCCTATGTGCCTACGCACCTCAGAAAATCGGCGATTACAATTTGCGCTCAAAGGGATCCCGATATATTCGTCGGAACATGTACGCCTCCCGTCAACGGCAAGGTATCTTTGGGACTCAGCAATATATATTCGCTCGATGTTATGAAGAAGGCAAAGACCGTAGTTATGGAAGTAAACCCCAATATGCCTTACACTTACGGAGACACCGAAATATCCGTGGACGATATAGACTATTTTGTCGAAGTCGATTTCCCCATGGTATACGATATAACCGCTCCCATCAATGAAAGGGACCGTATAATAGGCGAACATATTTCAAAATATATTAATGACGGAGATTGCTTGCAAATAGGAATAGGTTCTATTCCCAACTCCGTTGTGTCTTTTCTTTCGACAAAGAAAGATTTGGGCGTTCATACCGAACTTTTGGGAGACGGACTTGCGGGACTTGCCGAGCAGGGAATTATAAACGGAAGTCACAAGACCATAAACAAAGGCAAGATAGTTACGAGTATAGTTTTGGGTACCGACAAGGTATATAAATATGTGGATCATAACAAGGACGTAATGGTTATGTCTTGCAGTTATGTCAACGGGTATGCGACATTGGCTCAAAACAGGAATCAAGTTTCCATAAACACCAGCATAGAAGTGGATCTTACGGGACAATGTTGTTCCGAGTCTTTCGGTTCTCGTCAATACAGCGGAACAGGCGGACAGGCGGATACCGCAATCGGAACGCAAATGGCGGAAGGAGGCAAGGCGTTTATAGCCCTTTATTCGACGACCAATGCCCGACAAAAGGACGGAACGAGAAAGGAAGTAAGTAAAATCGTTCCTCAACTTAAACCCGGCGCGACGGTTTCTTTGTCGAGAAACGACTTGCAATATCTTGTCACGGAATACGGAGTTGTATATTTGAGAGGATTGAGCGTTTCAGACAGAGCTAAGGCAATAATCTCGATTGCCGCGCCGCAGTATCGCGATCAACTTTATTGTCAGGCTAAGGAATTGGGATTGATAAAATAAGTTACCAAAGAGATGCGGTACTCTTCGCATCTCTTTTTAAAAAACGGAGGAGACTATGACGGCAAAACAAAAGTACGAATTGTGGGTTGAAAAGGTGACCGATAGAGAATTGCTTGCGCAACTCGAAGCCATCAAAGACGACGCTACTCAAATCGAAAACCTTTTTTACAGAGATCTTGCTTTCGGAACGGGCGGCATGCGTGGAGAATTGGGCGTAGGAACCAATTGTTTCAATATCTACACCGTAGCCAGAGCTACAACGGGTATTGCGAATTATATGCTCAAACATGGCTATAAGAGAGCGGCAGTCAGCAGAGACAGCAGAATCAATTCCGATATATTCGCTTCCGTCGTGGCGAACATATTTTCTCATGATGGAATAACGGTATATGTTTGCGACGATATAATGCCGACTCCGTTTTTATCTTATATGACGCGCGAATGTCACGCCGATATAGGCGTGATGATAACTGCGAGCCATAATCCCGCGCGTTATAACGGTTATAAAGTTTACGGCTCGGACGGTTGTCAACTTACGGGAGACGCCGCCGACGACATAATTGCCGAAATAGACAAGGTGGAGTTTTTCACTTCGTTTATGGGCGAAGATACCACCAATATCCGCAACGTGCCCGAAGAACTCGTAACGCAATATCTCGAAGAAGTAAAGCGTTCGGGGTTCGGGGACGCAAAGGGAATAAAAATCGTATATACCCCGTTGAACGGTTGCGGCTATAAGCTCGTACCGAAAATCTTGGATATGATAGGAGCGGAATATACCTTCGTCGAGGAGCAACGTTTGCCGAACGGACGTTTTCCCACATGTCCTTATCCCAATCCCGAAAAGCCCGAGGCGCTCAGGTTGGGTATCGAAAAATGCAAAAAGACCGACGCGGATTTATTGATTGCGACAGACCCCGACAGCGACAGAATAGGAGTGGCGGTAAGACATCAGGACGAATATATATTACTTACGGGCAACGAGATGGGCGTATTGTTGACGGATTATATGTTTGCAATGCGCAAAGAACTCGGTACTTTGCCTTTGAATCCCGTAATAATAAGGACGGTGGTTTCCACATCTATGGTGGATAAGATTGCCGCCGAATACGGAGCCGAAGTCAAAGTCGTTTTAACGGGTTTCAAATATATAGGCGCTCTTATAGGAGAGTTGGAGAAGCAAGGACGAAAAGATGATTTTATAATCGGATTCGAGGAAAGTTACGGTTATCTTACAACGACTTTTGTTCGGGATAAGGATGCGGTAGCGGCGTCTATGTTGGCGGCGGAAATGACTGCTTATTATGCGCGCAAGGGGCAGACTTTGTTTGACAGGCTTAACGAACTTTACGGAAAATTCGGGAAATATGCTTATGTCAGCAAGTCATACGAATTCGACGGCGCTTCAGGCAGCAGAATAATCACGCGGATCATGCAGACGTTAAGGGTGATGAAGCCCGATAGCATCGGCGGCAAAAAGGTGATCGGAATAAAAGATTATTTGCCCGGCATCGACGGACTGCCTTCTTCCGATGTTTTGAAATACGATCTCGAGGGCGGAGCGACTCTTGTTGCGCGACCTTCGGGAACAGAGGCTCTTATAAAGTTTTATATAGGAGTGGCGGGCAATGATTATTCCAACGCCCGCGATCTTAAAAGCATATCGGAGCAGATAGAAAAAATCATTTCTCAAATATCTCCCTCTTGACAAAATCGGAGGGTCATGATATAATTTCAAATGATGGTTTAAGGTTGCAGACATCGCAAAAGGAGTATGTATATGGATGTTTCCGATATACATACAAAAGACAAAGTCCTTAAATTCGTCAAAATGCAAGGCTTGGGCAATGATTATATTTACTTTGATTTCCGCGCAAGTTCGATCGACGAGACGTTAATGCCTCTCTATGCCGTAAGATTTTCCGACCGTCATTTCGGGATAGGTGGCGACGGAGTGGTTTATATTCTCGGCTCCGAGACGGCGGATGCAAAAATGCGCATGTTCAATGCCGACGGTACCGAGGGTATGATGTGCGGTAACGCCATAAGATGCATAGCAAGGTATCTGTTCGAACACGGAGTAAAAAAAGATGTTATCACGCTCGAGACGGCAGTGGGCATAAAGACTCTTTGGATAGACAGTATTCGCGGCGAAGTAAAGAGCATTACCGCAGATATGGGCACCCCGTCGTTTTTACCCGAGGATATAGGACTTGATGCGAACAAAACTTTTATCGACAGTGAAATCGAGATAGAAGGAAAGAAATATCGAGCGACTTGTCTTTCCATGGGGAACCCTCATTGCGTGATATTTTCGGAAGATCTCGGCGATGAGGTGTTTGAAGAAGTAAGCAAAATTCAAATGTTGCCGATGTTTGCAAACGGAGTCAACGTAGAATTGGTAAGGGTGGACTCCGACGGTTTGACGATGAGGGTGTGCGAGAGAGGAAGCGGAGAGACCCTTGCGTGCGGAACGGGCGCTTGCGCCGCATGCGTTTCGGCGCATAAGGCGGGATATGCCGACGCATCGAAGGGAATAGCCGTAAAAATGCGCGGAGGAACGCTCATTGTTCGCTATAACGGAGGCTCGGTAAAAGTTACGGGCGCGGCAGAGGAAGTTTTCAGAGGAGAAATCACAATATGATAAAGTACATATTTGTTACCGGGGGTGTTGTCTCGGGATTGGGTAAAGGAATAACGGCGGCGAGTTTGGGCATGATGCTCAAAGCCAAGGGATTGAAGGTTATCGCGCAGAAACTCGATCCGTATATAAACATAGACCCCGGGACAATGAGTCCTTATCAACATGGTGAAGTATATGTTACCGAAGACGGAGCCGAGACCGATCTCGACCTCGGACATTACGAGCGTTTCATTGACGAGAATTTGAATAAATATTCGAATTTAACTACGGGAAAAGTTTATTGGAACGTATTGCATAACGAAAGAAGGGGCGTTTACGGCGGAGAAACCGTTCAGGTTATTCCGCATATAACCAACGAGATAAAGAAGTTTATATATGCGGTGGGACAGAAGATAGAAGCCGATGTAGTAATCACCGAGATAGGCGGCACGATAGGCGATATAGAGAGTCAGCCCTTTATCGAAGCAATACGACAGGTATCCAACGAAGTCGGACGGGAAAATTGTCTTTTCGTGCATGTAACGCTTGCTCCTTACATACAAAGCACGGGCGAACTCAAGACAAAGCCCACGCAGCATAGCGTAAAAGAGATGCGTTCTTTGGGAATACAGCCCAATCTGATAGTCGTGCGTTGCGCAAAGCCGTTAAAAAAGGCGATAAAAGAAAAGATTGCATTGTATTGTAATGTAGAACCCGATTGCGTTATCGAAAATCTTGACGTGGATATTTTATACGAAGCGCCGATAATGCTTGAAAGATCGAATTTGACGAGCATTGTTTCCCGAGAGTTGGGACTTCCCGACAACGAGCCCGATTTGACGCTGTGGAACAACATGCTTGAAAGAGCGAGAAATCGCAGACAAAGCGTAAGAATAGGACTTGTAGGCAAGTATGTACACATGTACGATACTTATTTATCGGTAGTGGAGGCGCTGACTCACGGCGGAATACAGAACGATACAAAGATAGACTTAAAATGGATCGACGCCGAAAATCTCACTCCCGAGACAGTGGATGCGAATCTCGGAGATTGCGACGGAATAATTTTGCCCGGCGGGTTCGGAGATCGCGGAATAGAAGGCATGATACAGGCGGCTCATTGGTGTCGAGTCAACAATGTTCCTTATTTCGGAATTTGCCTCGGAATGCAGATATTGGTTATCGAGTTTGCTCGATATGTTGTGGGATTCGAGGATGCAAACAGTCACGAATTCGACCCCAAGAGCAAGCACAAAGTCATCGACATTATGGAAGGGCAGTTGGGATTCGAGAACACGGGCGGCAGTATGAGGTTGGGCGCTTATGAATGTAAACTTATGCCCGACTCCTTGCTTTATGAGATATACGGAAAGCCGTTGATAGCCGAGAGACACAGACATAGATACGAATTTAATAACGAATACAGACAGATATTTGCGGAATACGGGCTAAGGGCTTCGGGTACTGCGCCCAACGACAGCCTTGTGGAAGCCGTGGAATTGCCCGCCAATAAATTCTATTTGGGAGTACAATATCATCCCGAATTCAAGTCGCGTCCTCACAAGCCGCATCCCTTATTTGTGGCTTTTGTAAAAGCGTCATTGGAAAACAAAAAAACCGACAAATAAATGTTCGTCAAGAAACATAAATAAATATAAAATACAGGAGGTAAGGCAAATGAAACTTAATCAAAACTTCAACAATTTGGACGAGAATTATCTCTTTTCCAAAGTAGGGCAGGCTGTACTGAGGTACAGAATGCAAAACCCGACGGCGAAAATTATAAATTTGGGAATAGGCGACGTTACCTTGCCGCTTTCGGCTTGTGTCGTGGAAGCAGGAAAAAAAGCGCTCGATGAAATGCAGACTCCCGAGGGATTCCGTGGTTACGGTCCTTACGAGGGTTATGAATTTTTACGAAGAGAGGTTTCCGAGTATTATCGCAATCATTATAAAATCGATATAGACCGAGACGAAATATTTATAGGCAGCGGCGCAAAAGAAGATATGGGCGGTATTTTGAATTTGTTTGCAACCGACAACAAAGTACTTATTCCCAATCCCGTATATCCCGCTTATCTTGATGTTAACATGATGGACGGCAGAACCGTGGAATTTATTTGCGGCACCGAAGACAACAACTTTTTGCCCATGCCCGATTACAGAATAACTTCCGAGATAATTTATCTTTGTTCCCCCAATAATCCTACGGGACAGGTTTATGACCGCGAGATGCTGTCCGCTTGGGTAAACTATGCGATAGCCAATAATGCGATAATTTTATTCGATGCGGCTTATAAGAGTTATATTACCGAGTCCGACAAGCCGAGAAGTATTTTCGAAATCGAGGGCGCAAGAAGTTGCGCTATCGAGTTTTGTTCTTTCTCGAAAACCGCGGGCTTTACGGGAGTGCGTTGCAGTTATACCATCATACCCAATGAGTTGATGATGCTCAAGAAACTTTGGAAAAGGCATCTTGCCACCAAGACAAACGGCGTGTCCTACATTACCCAAAAGATGGCGCAAGCGATTTATCTCGATAAGGGAATAGAAGAAGTGGATCGACAGATTAAATATTATCTCGAGAACGCAAGACTTTTACGAGAAGCGTTTGACAAAATCGGAATGAAATATTACGGAGGAGTCAATGCGCCTTATATTTGGTTAAAATGCGGAGAAGACAGTTGGAAGTTCTTCGATGATATGTTATACGATATCAATGTTGTGGTTACTCCGGGTATAGGCTTCGGCACATTCGGCGAGGGATTTGTAAGGATTGCGACTTTCGGAAAGCGAGAGGATATTATCGAAGCGGCTAAACGGATTCAAAAAAAATTCGGAAAGAAATAAAATATCATCTTGAATAAAACAATACGCTCGGGCAAGTGTTCGTACTTATCCGAGCGTATTTTATATACAAAATAATTTAATATCGGTATCGATATTGCAAAAAAATCCTTCCGAGAGTATTCCGAAATTGATTTTTCCCCATAAAAGAGCATAAAAACAGTTGCTTTATTATATGCAATGATTATATAATATATGCATAAAAATCAGGAGGAATATTTATGGATTGGAAAGCTCTTTTGGATAATATAGTCGAATGGGCGTCACACACCGGAATAAAAATAGTTATTGCTGTTTTATTGTTGATTATTTCTTTCCGTTTGATTACTGTTATCTCAAGAAAAATCGAAAAAAGACTCATCAACAAGAAGAAACTCGATAAGACATTGGTAACGACCTTATTTTATATTGTAAGGATAGTACTAAAAATCGTTGTTGTCGCTTGTCTCATCGGCTTCCTCGGAATTGATACCGGCGGACTTACCGCGCTCATCGCATCTTTGGGAGTTTGCATCGGCTTGGCATTGAACGGCGCGCTTTCGAATTTTGCGGGCGGTGTATTGATTATAGTGACCCGACCTTTTAAGATCGATGACTATATCTCGGCTTGCGGTTACGAAGGCACGGTAGAGGATATACATATTGTATATACAAAACTCATAACCGTAGATAACAAAGTCGTTCGTATACCCAACGGCGCGCTGTCGTCTTCGACGATCGTCAACTTTTCGGAAAAAGATTTGCGTCGTGTGGATCTTACCTTCTCGATCGAAAAGACCGAGGACTTCAAGAAAGCAGAGAGCGTCATGTTGGATGTCGTAAACAACAATGATCGCGTACTCAAGACTCCCGCCGCTACCGCAAGAATCGATAAGCATACCGCAAACGACTATCAAATCGTATTAAAATCTTGGGTTAAATCATCGGACTATTGGGATGTTTACTACGACTTGC
Organism: uncultured Clostridia bacterium; assembly: GCA_947581755.1. GTDB lineage: Bacteria > Bacillota > Clostridia > Christensenellales > Pumilibacteraceae > CANPVN01. The sequence goes on from CANPVN010000009.1 coordinate 50,704, forward strand.
AAGAGAATATCAAGAAGGCGTTGGATGATAACGGTATCGCAATGCCCGCCAATAAACTCGATGTTCATCTTAAAAACGATTAATGTAGGAAGAACTATCGCAGACAGCGAATTCTAAACACAAGACAAAAACTTTATAAATCACGTTTTCGGACAACAAAATTTTCGGAAACGTGATTTTTTTATATTTTCATAAATACATATCGCCTTTTTTTGACAGATTATAACAAATATTCCAAACGTGGATTATCACGCATTCATTCTTTTGGTGTAAAATTTATGTAAAACGCTTGACAGCGGGGGGGGGGTAATGATATAATTAATAAAATAAAGTTCCTTAAAAGGAGGAATATATGAAGCGTAAATTAACCGTTTTGTTGACTGTTTTGATGGTACTCGCGCTGGTTATGGGAATAACCGTGGCGTGCAATCCCACGAATCAGCCGACGAACAAAGTACCTGCGGGACCCGAAGGCGGCACATATTACTGTGACGACGGTTCCGACACTTACCACATAAGTCTTAAAGACGACAGCAAATTCACATTCGAAGTAGCGGGAGAGAACCGCGAGGGCGACTATGAGTTTGCGGGAACAATGTTGACGTTGAAATTCTCCGAGACCGAGACAGTATCGGCACAACTGAGAGACTACAACGAAATGACGTTTACATACAAGAATAAGAATTATACTTTCCTTCGAGACGTTGACTACACCGTAAACTTTGAAAGCCAAGGAAGCGCGGTGACGGACAGAAACGTCAAGAACGGACGAGTTCTCGAAGAGCCGAACAGCCCCACAAAGAGCGGATACTTCTTTGCGGGTTGGTACGAGGACGCGCAGTATAAGACCCGTTTCAACTTCGGAAGCAAGATAACGGGCAACAAAACTCTGTACGGAAAATTTGTCGAGGCGATAGCGGCAGACCCCGAGTATACCGTAACGTTTGTAACGGGCGAGGGAGCGACG
>CANPVN010000010.1 GCA_947581755.1 uncultured Clostridia bacterium
GCTCCTTTTTAACCGAAAAGATAAACTTTTCGGTTAGTTTTTTATAAGGTCGGATTATTATAACAATCCCTTCAGTCTCGTCGCAATGCGTCCTTTTATATCGCTTTCACCGACAAGCGGCGAAAGGCTCCTTTTGCGGACGATTGCTCCTCTTTCGTCAAAAAGATGAACTTTTTGACGAGGTAAAAAAGGTTAGATTGATTGGCAACAGCTTCCCTTGCTAAGGGCAGCCCCTTCGGGGATAGGGATTATCGATTTTCACCGCTGCGTTACGAAAAAACGCAAAAATTGAGAATTTTCGTAACGGGAGAGGCGTTGCGTTACGAAAAAATGCAAAAATGGGGGATTTGCGAAACGGAAAAGGCGGAAAGAGAAGGGGATTGGGTTTAGCCCGGGGAAAAAGAGGCAATAATCATAAATGTTATGATTAATGAACTCGGAAAAAAACTTAAGGGCAGAACGCCCGTCATTTTGTGTATCGGCAGCGATAAGTTTATCTTTGACGCGCTCGGGGCTATCGTGGGGCAACTTCTCGTTGCGGCGAATGTGAAAGCCTATGTATACGGGACTCTCGACAAGCCCGTCAACGCGCTCAATCTGGAACGCGTCTATTCCTTTATCCGAAAAAAACATTTCGGGTCTCCCGTGCTTGCGGTCGACAGTTGCATCGGCGACGAGGTCGGAAAAATCTCGGTGAGCGGCGCGATCCGTCCCGCCTCGGCGCGCGGTGTTGACTTGGGCGCAGTGGGAGACGCAAGCATCATCGCCGTCACAAGCCCTTCTATGGACAAATCGGTACCTCTCGGTTCCGTCTACAAACTCGCCGTGCAAATAAGCCGCATGATATACCGATATTGCGGCTCGGCTCTCCGCGCCTGACGCTCCCCCCTTTTTTTTTCCTTGCCCGTTTTTACAGCCCCGTCCTCGCAAAAAGAGGACTTTTATGTCGCCGAAAACGAGAGAAAAAAGTCGGTTTGGGTGTGGGAAAAGCAAATATGCGGTTTTTTTCGCCGACGGGGTTATTTCGGAAGTCTTTTTTCGCCGACGGCTTTTCTGTTTTTTCCGAACGGGATTTATTTCGCAAGCCGTTATTTTTTCCGACGGCTCTGTTTTTTGGAACGGGGTTTATGTTTCGAGAGGAGAGCGGCGACTGCGAGCAGGAGTAAAAACAGCGCGACGCACGAGAGGGATATTATCAGATAGCAAGCCCATATAGGTATATCGGTACCGAACGCGCTCATTTGCCCGTCGAAAGCCTTGTTGAGAGAGGAGACTATTTCCGCGGGGATATGTTCGACTTCTTCGAGGTGTCGGAGTATTCCTCTCATATAATATTTTCGGATAAGCACGGTGCCGTAGGTGCCGGGGAGCAGACTAACGAAGTTTTTCATGCCCGCTCCGAACTGCGAGATTGGCATATACGCTCCGCTTATGAAGCCGTACAGAGCCGAGACGCAGGAACTTATTCCCGACAGCGCGCCTTGCGAGGAGATAAACATTCCCGCGAGAGAGGCGAGCAGACTGCCGAAAGCCGACATTATCATCGTCGAAAGCAGCAGCATGACTATATCGCCAAAGCTGAGATAAAAGCCGACTATCGCAAGGTAGACGAAACTCACGAGCATGACTGTAAGGCAAATCAACAGCGTCGTCAAAAAGTCGGAAATCACATAACTTGCGAGCAATGTAGGACGTTTTACGGGAGTAATGGAAAAGTCGGTGAACGACTTGTTTATCTTGTCAAGCACGTGAATGTTGGAGCAGAACGCCACGGTGACGGTACTTACCGAGATTATCGAGGAGAACAGCCAACCGCCGCTGAATGCGTTTATGAGTTTCTTGCTTATTTCCATTCCTTGCGGCAACGAATCTATTATGGTATCGTCGTACACGTCCTTCAAAAACGTCAAAAAGAGTATGACGAGAATCAACGGTGTTATCAACGAGACGAAAAACGTCATCTTGTCCTTGAAATATATCTTTATGTTTCGCGAGACGAGGGAACGCAATTTATAAAATTCCGCTCTTGCTTTGTATAAATTACTACTCATGCCGTCAAATTCTCCTTTAACGATTTTCCCGTGACGTTGACGAACACGCTGTCGAGATTGCCCTTTATTACCTCGAAGTCGAAGATAAAGTCGGAATATTTCATCAACAGAGTTTTCGCCTCTTCTGTGTCGGAGAGTTTTATCTCCAAACCGCTGTTTCCCTTTACATATTGTACGCCGTCGGCTTGGAGTATGGCGGGAAACTCCGTTTTGAAGGCGTAAATCCTCATCATATCGTCGGCAAAATCATTCTTGAGATTTACGGGCGTGTCATGCGCGACTATCTTGCCCGCGTCGATTACGACTATTTCGTCGGCTTCGTCCGCCTCTTCCATATAGTGAGTCGTCAGTATTATCGTCAGCCCTCGTTTTCGACGCAACTCCGCCAAAAGCCGCCATACCAAAATTCTCGTCTTTGGGTCGAGTCCCGTCGTCGGCTCGTCGAGAATGAGTATTTCGGGCTTGTGGATAAGGGCGCGGGCGATGTCCATCCTTCTCTTTTGCCCGCCGCTCAACTTTACGAGAGGTCTGCGCAGTATATCGGCAAGTTCCAGACTCTCGGACAACTCGTACAGATTGTCCTCGAACTCTCTGCCCGTTATGCCGTACATCGCGGCGCGAGTCCTTAAATTGTCAATGCCGCTGAGACGAGAGTCCAATACCGAGTTTTGAAAAACCACCCCCAACAGAGGCTTTATTGCCTCGCGCTCCTTGTCGGTGTCTATGCCGCATACGTATATCTTGCCGTCGTCCTTTTCCGCTATGCCGCAAAGTATGTTTATCGTCGTACTCTTGCCCGCTCCGTTAAGTCCCAAAAAAGCAAACAATTCTCCCCTTCGGACGGAAAAACTTATGTCGTCCACCGCCTTGACCTCTTTGTAGTACTTCTTCAAATGCTCTATGCTTATTACTTTGTCGTACATTCTTATAACCCTTTCAGTCATTGCCGCCGCCTTTATCTCCGTTATCGTCGTCGCCGTTGCCGTCGCTCTTGCTCGCAATCTTTACCGCGTTGAAGAACGCCTCGAGATAAGAATAGGGCTGTAACGCTATGCCTTGCCCCTTGTCCGCCATAAGCACCAACGAGTCTCCGCACGCAAGCCCGAACATCTCCCGCACTTCTTTGGGAATCACTATCTGCCCCTTGGGCCCTATCTTTACCGTCTGCAAAAATTTTCCTTCGGGAAAGTTTTCCATCGCCGTTTTCTTGCTCCTTTATTATACAAGTAATACTTTTCTTACAATTCGGCATAAGTATAATCTCTCTTGATGTTCTTGTCAAGCGTTTTACGGGGGCTTTGGGCAAAATAAATATAATTCGATGAAAAAAAAGCTTAAAAACCGCTTGAGAATTGTTTACTTTTGAAAATTATAGTGCTAAAATACAGTTATCCATATTTTTAATTTAAGGAGATAATTCACAATGAAAATCGGTGTACCTATCGAAATTAAAAAGCAAGAATACCGTGTCGGTCTTGCTCCTCATCATGCTGCCGCTTACGTAAAAGCAGGCCATGAAGTTTATATCCAGGACGGAGCAGGCGAAGGCTCCGGCTATACAAACGAAGAATATATCAAAGTCGGCTGCAAAATTCTTCCCAAAATCGAAGATATTTACAACATCGCCGATATGATTATCAAAGTAAAGGAACCCATCGAACATGGCACCAAGCCCGAATACGAAGGCGTTTCGGAATACAAACTCATGAAAAAAGGTCAAATCCTTTTCACCTATTTCCACCTTGCCGCAGATCGCGCTTTGACGGACGCAGTTTTGGCAAAAGAAGTCGTCGCTATCGCTTACGAGACTATAAGAGACCGCAACGGTCAACTCCCTTGCCTTAAACCCATGAGCGAAATCGCAGGCCGTCTTTCCATTCAGGAAGGCGCTAAGTACCTCGAACGTCCCTTCGGCGGAAGAGGCGTGCTCCTCGGCGGCGTTACAGGCGTTTTGCCCGCTAACGTTCTTGTCCTCGGCGGCGCGGGAACCGTCGGCCGTAACGCTGTTGCAATGGCTGTAGGTCTCCATGCAAACGTTACCGCTGTAGATGTAAACCTCAACGCTTTGTTCGATATGGACGCTCATTATGCAGGCAGAGTCAATACCCTTTACAGCACAGAGGCTGCTGTCGCAGAACAGATCGCAAAAGCCGACCTCGTTATCGGCGCGACCCTCATCCCCGGCGCTGCTACCCCTCAACTTATCCTCAAAGAGCATATCCCCATGATGAAGAAAGGCGCTGTCATCGTCGACGTCGCTATCGACCAGGGCGGTACTTGCCAGACTTCTCATGTCACATATCATGATAACCCCGTATTCGTTGAACAGGGAGTCGTTCACTACTGCGTAGGCAATATGCCCGGCGCCGTTCCTTATACCTCGACCCTCGCGCTCAACAACGCTACCTTGAAGTACGGCCTCGCTATCGCAGGCAAGGGTTACAGAGAAGCCCTTAAAGCAGATCAGGGTCTCGCGCTCGGTCTTAACGCTCACCTCGGAACGCTTACTTGCAAACCCGTCGGCGAACTCTACAACATCCCTACAAAAGATCCTATCAGCGTTCTTTAATTTATTTCCGAGAAAACAATGCGCTAAAGTGCGTTGTACCTCCTTTTACACTCTTAAAGAAAAGGCAAACGAATATCCTTCGTCTGCCTTTTCTTTTTACCCCCGTAATGTAAACCTCTCTCCGAGCCGTTGTGCGAAACAGAGAAAATTGGCGGCAGCGGTGGGGGAATAATTGGCGGCAGCGGTGGGGAAGCGGGCGGAGAGGGCGGGCGGAAGTTTGAAAATTTTTTCAAAACATAAAAAAATGCCTCGAAATTGGCAAAACGATAGAATTTTCACAATACAGACGCTTTCACAGAGGATTATATGCTAATTAAAAGTAAAATGAATTGAAATAATTTTTTTTATGAAAAACTATTGACAAGAACAAAACGATGTGGTAATATATATATGAAAGACGGATTTTTTCATTTATCCCTCTATACCGCATTTTGCGTTTTGCGGTTACCTCTTTAAAACGACGCTTTTATCGGGAGCGTCGTTTTTTCATTGTGTGGAATAGCGTTAAAAAGTTGACCCGAGAGCGGGGGATATAGTATAATCATAATCTACCGTAATTTTTTTAATGACAACGGCATATTTTTTTTCGGAGTGACTGACTATGCAGAGTTCCGCCAAAGAGTTTTTGAAGAAGATAATTCCGCTTTCGCTGCCCATAGCGTTGCAGAATCTTGTCGTATCCATTCTTAATATTTTCGATCAGATGATGGTGGGCTGGCTGCCCGGCGGCGTTGCGGATAATTGTCTCGCGGCGGTTTTGCTTGCCAATCAGATAGTTTTTATATTTCAGGAGTTGTTGTTTGCGGCGTGCGGGACTTGCATTGTTTTCATTTCTCAATACGTCGCCAACGGAAAGGAGAAGGACATTCCCAAACGAGTGGGCTTCCTGTTTTGTTTCAATGTCTCGATCGCGATAGTCATGACCGTGCTTTGCGGAGCCTTCCCGCAAGTGTGTATCGGGCTCTTCAATCCCGACGAGGCTTATCGCGATATTGCCGTCGAATTCTTGGGGACGGTGGCGTTCAGTTTCATTCCCATGGCTGTCACTTTGACCTTTACCTTCTCGATGAGGGCGATAAAACGAATGAAAGTAGGACTTACCGCCAATATCACCGCGGTGCTTCTGAATATAGCCTTCAATTATTGGTTCATGTTCGGCGGGCTCGGAGTCCCCGCTATGGGACTTATCGGCGCGGCGTACGGCACGATCATCTCGAGAACGGCGGAAATGCTCATCGCAATCGGCGGTATGCTCATCTTCCGCTATCCGATAATCGCATCTCCCAAAAAAATGTTCGCTTTCGGAGACGGTTTCTTCAAAAAGTTTATCCGCCTCTTTATCCCCATCCTTTGTAACGAGTTGTTTTGGGTGCTCTCGGGTACGGTCTATCTCTACGTTTACGACAAAATCCCCGACAGCGAAGTCGCCCTCGCCGCCGTCAATATCGCAAAATGCGTGGACAATATCGTCTCCGTCGCTATGATAGGTCTCGGCAGCGCGGTCGGTATCCTCATCGGCAACCAAATCGGCGCGGGAGATTACGAAACCGCCAAAGACTATGCCCGAAAATCCATACTCTTTTCACTCGTCCTCGGCTTTGTCATGTGCGCGCTAACCGCTGCCGCCGCCTTCGTCGCTCCGCTCTTCTTTACCAAAGTCTCTCATAAAGCCCGTACCACCGCAACCTATCTCTTGCTGCTCTACGCCCTCTCGGCAATCATCCGTACCCTCGTTTTCGACTACGTCATAGGTATCTTACGCGCAGGCGGAGATACTACCTTCTGTATGGTGGGCGAAACCCTCGCCGTTTGGCTCGTCTCCGTGCCGCTCGTGCTCCTGGGCGGACTCGTCCTCAAATGGAATATATATGCGCTCTATGCGCTGGGCTGTGTGTGCGAAATAATTAAATTGATAATTTTCCACATAAGAGTAGTCAGGGGAAAATGGATCAAGGCAATCGATAAATAAATTATATCTTCTTGCAGCAGCGGCAGCGGCGGGGCAGCCCCCGCGGGCACAGTCGCGATTTACTTGATTGTTGAATCAAAGTTGGTTTCCGCGGGCGGGGGACAGTGCGAATAACAAATCCCCTCAGTCTGCAAAGCAGACAGCTCCCTTTGGTTGAAATGCGCCGCTTAAGAGTGGAAAAAATTATTTATTCGACGGTGACGGATTTGGCGAGGTTGCGGGGCTTATCTATATCCAGACCTTTGAGGGAGGCGGTATAATAGGCGATGAGTTGCATTACCGAGGCGGCGCAATAGACTGCTCCGTCGGTGGGAATGGGTAAGACTTTGGCGTCGGCGGAGAAGGTTTCGCGGAAGGGGGTTATTACATAGACGGAGCCGCCGCGGGCGGTGATTTCCTTTATATTGGAGAGCATTTTTTCTTTGAGGTCGGCGCAAGTCACGGGAGCGAAGCAGATACTGCCGCGTTCTATGAGTGAGATAGTGCCGTGTTTCAATTCGCCTGCGGGATAACTTTCGGCGTGGATATATGAGATTTCTTTGAGTTTGAGCGCGCCCTCTTTGGCGAGCGCATAGTCCTCGCGTCTGCCGATAAAAAAGATATTTTTTGCCGAAAATATATCGTAAGCCGTCTTTTGATAGATTTTCAAATCCGACAGCATCGTTTTGAGAGCGCTTGCGGCGGCGGCAATCTCGCTCTTTGCGAGAGAAAACTCCTCGGGTGTGATTTTTTTTGCTTTCAGCGTCAAATAAGCGGAAAAGAGGCGCAACGCTTCGACTTGAGTTGTGAACCCTTTGGTTGTGGCTACCGCGATTTCTCTGCCCGCGCGCGTGGGAATCTTTATTTGCGCTTCGCGATAGATAGAACTGTTTGCGACATTGACTACCGCCGCGGTCATTGCTCCCTTCTCGGCGGCAAGACGCAAAGAAAACAGCGTATCGGCGGTTTCTCCGCTTTGAGAAATCGCTATGAACAGCGTATCGGAGTCTATCAAGGGGTCGCAATAGCGAAATTCCGAGGCGTACATCACAGAGACGGGAACTCCGAGGCGGGAGAAATATCGCGACGAAAGCAACGCCGCATGATATGCGGAGCCGCAACCGCACAGTATGACTGCGCTTAGCGCGCTCTTTGGCAAGTCGGGTTCGGAAAAGCCCGCAAGCGTATTTTCGAGAGCGGCGGGCTGTTCGAAAATCTCTTTGAGCATATAGTGGGGATAGCCGAGTTTATCGCTCTCGTCGCTTGTCCCCGAGTTTATGAAGTACGGCTTTTCGACGGGCTCTCCGCCGAGAGAGTAAATCACCGCCTTCCCCTCGGTAATCACGCCGATTTCATTGTCCTCGGGCAAGAGATATTCCTTGCATTGAGAGGGCAATGCCGCTATGTCCGAAGTTATCACGCTTTCGTTCTTTCCCAAGCCTATTATCAACGGGCTGTCCTTTTTTACGGCATAGAGTTCGTCGGTGTAACTCGAGAGGATAGCCAAAGCGTACGCGCCTTTCAACTTCAGCGCGGTGGATTTTATCGCGGCAAGCATATCTCCGTGATAATAATACTCCAAAAGATGAGCGATGACTTCGCTGTCGGTGTCGGAAACCATCTCGAAACCTCGGTCGCAGAGAAAGCGTCTCAGTTCGGCGGCGTTCTCGATTATGCCGTTATGTACGATTGCGAACTTGCCGTCGGTGGACAGGTGGGGATGAGAGTTTATCTCGTTGGGTTCGCCGTGTGTAGCCCAACGCGTGTGTCCTATGCCCAAATGCGAGTAAGGCAAGGCTTCCAACAGCCTTTCGAGCGCGCTCAACTTGCCTTTCGCTTTTACCGTCATCAACCTACCGCCTTCCGAAACGCTTATTCCCGCCGAGTCATAACCGCGATATTCCGACTTCTTCAAGCCCTCGAATATTATCGGAGTGGCGTTCTCTTTGCCTATGTAGCCTATTATTCCGCACATTTCCGTTCTCCTTTTTTTATTTCTTTTTTATGCCTATCACCTTTACGAGCGTTACCGCCGTTGTTATTATTGCCAAGACCGTAAGCGCGGTGATTATGGGGTTTATGTAGGGAGCGAGCAACATGGAAAGCAACAACATCAACAGACAGGCAATCATATTGCCCGCCGTTATGGCTGTTGCCGCGCGAAACACGCGCATCTCGGAGAGAGCGGCGATTATTATGCCGCTGTAGACTCCCGTCATCGGAAGAGGCAACGCCACAAACCCCGCAAGCAAAAAGAGCATTGTCGCGGAGTCCGACTTGAATGTCTTTTCCTCGCCCTCGGGAGACAAAGAGTCGGCTCGTTTTTTCTTTTTCGAGGTTTTCTCCCTCTTGCCGTCGGCTTTTTGTCTCATCGCCGACAATTTTTTTGCGTACGCGTCGTTCAATTTGCGTCTTATGGGGAGAGCGGCGCGCAACAAGGCTTTCAACAGCGGCAGTACCGAAAACGCCGCAAGCGACGAACCCGCAAAGGCAAGCAAAAAGGCGGTCGCGGGTTTAAGCCCGTATCCCAAAGCCAACGGAAGCGCAAGACGCGCCTCGGCAAGCGGCAAAAACGACACTATGAGTACGGCAAAATGCGGTCCCGTGACTTCGGCTATGCTCGCAAACAGACGAGAAATTATCTCGGTCAAAATTTTTTATCTCCTTAAAGGCTATGACATTTTCCCTCTTTGGCTCATATTATTATATTACGACTTGAAAGCCGACTGTGCAGCCCCTTTCTATTCTATTGGCAATGTCGGGTCGTTATGCTTACGGAGAGGTTTTTTTATGTTCGGAACAGACGGAATCAGGGGAATCGTGGGAGAAAAAATTACGCCGATGCTGTTCTTCGGCTTGGGATTGGCTATCTCGGAAGTGTTCGGCGGCACCGCGGTCGTGGCTCGGGATACCAGAAAATCGGGCGAGGAGTTGTTTGTCGCGCTCTCCGACGGATTGACGGCGGGCGGAGTCAACGTCATCTACGGCGGAATCGCTCCCAGCCCCGCTCTTTCCAAAGCGGTCGCGAATTTCGGCGCGGATTTCGGAATCATGATCACCGCCTCGCACAACCCGCCGCAATATAACGGAATAAAACTCTTCGACCGTTTCGGCTGCAAAATTACCCGAGACAAGGAGAGACTCGTCGAGTTCTATTTCACGCACCCGCCCGCAAGAAAATATTGCAAGGGAAAAAAGAGCGAAGGCGACTTCTTGTCCGCATACGCGGAAGGACTCGGCAATCGCTTCGATAAGAGCGTCACGATAGATTTCGGTTTCGGCGCGGGCTGCGCGCTCAAAGCCTTCCTCGACGCGCGCGCTTTCAACGATACGCCTTCGGGCGAAAATATAAACGTCGGGTGCGGCGCTATCTGCCCCGAATTTATTCGCTCGGTGTCTCGGGCGGGGTGGGGATTTGCGCTCGACGGAGACGCCGACAGACTCGCGGTGGTCTATGACGGAGAGCCTCTCGACGGAGACAGCGTGCTGTATAACCTCGCGCTATCGTGCGGCTGCGATAAAGTCGTAACCACCGTCATGAGTAACTCCGCGCTTATATGCGCGCTCAAAGAAAAGGGCATAGAGACGGAACTCACGCCCGTGGGCGACAAGTTCGTCGGAGAAAGAATGAGACAAATAGGGTGCGAACTCGGCGGAGAACAGAGCGGACATTACATACTCGGCGACAGAAATTGCACGGGTGACGCCCTCGGAGCCGCCGCTCAACTTTTCGCCGAATTTTCCGACTCCAAGCCCGTAAAACTCGACCTTTATCCCCAAATCTCTTTCGACTATCCCAAATACATAGCCGCAAAACAGGGCTTCGATGCGGGCGTCGCCGCGCTGAGAGCGAACTTCGACGGCAGACTCGTGTTCAGACTCAGCGGCACCGAACCCAAAGCCCGTTTCATGGCGGAACATCACTCGCAAAAAACTTTGCGGGAATTTACCGATACGCTGAAAGCCTTTCTCGATACTTTACTTTGATTTAATAACATACTTTTTTTAAGGAGATTCTTTGTTTTATGGTTATTGCGGTCATCTTCGGCGGAAAATCTTGCGAACACGATATTTCCGTCGCTACGGGCAGAATGGTTATCGCCGCGCTCTCGCGCGAAGTCGTCCCCGTCTATATCGACTACGACGGCGCTTTCTATTGCGGGAAAATCCCCGAAAGCGGAAATATCGACGTTTCCAAACTCAAAAAAGTACATTTCTCTCCCGCGGACAGGGCTATTCGATGCGGCAAAAAAGCCGTCGCCTATATCGACGCCGCCGTTATATGCTTGCACGGACTCAACGGAGAGGACGGCTCTGTCTCGGGGCTTTTGCAACTGTGCGGAATCCCCTTCGTGGGTCCCACGGTCTCCGCCGCCGCGGCTGCCCTCGATAAGTCCATGATGAAAAAAATATTTTCCGCTCTCGGTATGAATATAACGCCTTACTTCGTCACGGATAAGTTCGCTTTTCTCTCCGACTCCGCCTCGCTTGCTTGCAAAGCGAAGGAACTCGGCTATCCGATAATAGTCAAACCTTGCTCGCTCGGCAGCAGTATAGGTATAAAAATCGCGCATAACGAACAACAACTCCTCGAAGCCCTCGCCGCCGCCTTCGAGTGGGACGTGCGCGCCGTCGTCGAAAAAGCCCTCGTCGACTTCGAAGAGTTTAATTGCGCCGCAATGGGGTACGGAAATGACTTCGAAGTCTCCGAAGTCGAACAACCCGTCGGCTGGAAAGAGTTCCTCTCATTTTCGGATAAGTACGGGAAAGGACTTAAAGCGGGAAGAAAATTTCCCGCGCCCATAGATAACCGCCTGCGTGAGGAAATACAAAAACTTACCCTCGAAGCATATAAAGGCTTCGATTGTTCGGGAATCGCACGAGTCGATTTCTTGTTCAAAGACGATATACTCTATGTGAATGAAATCAATACCGTGCCCGGCTCACTCGCTTATTACCTCTTTTCGCAGACTCTGTCCTTTTCCGCGCTGCTCGATAAACTCATCGCCTTCGCAATACAAAGAAACAGAGACTTCTGCCGCCTCAATTTCAGATACGCCGCCCCCGCAATATCTTCCTCAAAATAGCAGTTGGATTATTTATTTTACAATCCCTTCAGGCAGCGCGGCGCTGCACCCAAAGCTCACGATTTACTTAATTACTAATTCCAAACATTATTCCCGCGTTCAAAGGTTGTGCGTAAAAAAATAAGGTCGGATTATTATAACAATCCCTTCAGGCAGCGCGGCGCTGCACCCAAAGCTCACGATTTACTTGATTACTAATTCCAACATTATTCCCGCGTCCAAAGATTGTACTAATATCTAATAAATAATGCCCTTGACCGCGTCGCAATGCGTCCTTTTATATCGCTTTCACCGACAAGCGGCGAAAGGCTCTTTTTGCGGACGATTGCTCCTTTTTAACCGAAAAGTAAACTTTTCGGTTAATTTTTTATAAGGTTAAATTATTATAATAGCCCCTTCGGGAGCAGAATCCGACCTTATTCTTGGCCGCCCTTGGCATAAGCTAAGGGGCCGGCTTTTTGATATTACCGCAAAAAAGGGGATTTAGGGGCGGTGATGTTTATTATCTTTTTGCCGATTTTGATTGCCTTTTTCATGCATTTTGCGGCATTTCCTTTTTCTCGGGTGACATGCATGATAAGCAAATCCGAATTATAGATAATCCAATCGTTGCGTTTTTGTATTGCCGCTTTGTAGTGGACTTTATACAGTTCGGGCGGGAGAAGGACTTCGTCGTAGAATTTCTCGTAACTTTCGGTGTCGGCGACGGGATACGGGAGAACAAGTATTAAACTGTTGTTATATGTTCCGAAGTCGCGTTGGCGGCGTTTAACAGAAGATGCTACCATTATATCAAATTCGCCGTTTCGACCTACGTAAAACTCGACAAACTCCTTTTGGGAAATAAGTTTCCCAATTACCGCATCAAGCCGATCCTCTATATAACGAAAATCGGAAACCTCTCTGTGACCTATAAAACCGACTCTGAAAATGTCTAACATAAAATCTCCTTGCATAAAAAAGAAGCGTCGCTCCGAATCGGAACGACGCCCGTAGCTACCGTTCCTTGGGTGCGACGCCAATAAACCTTTTTTCAATATCCATAAAAGCCGGTTTGGAACAGGTATTGCTACCTATATTATTGGCTTTTATATGGGTATTATAAAACGACCCCTTTTTTGAGGGGTAAAAGGTCTATTCTTGACGTCGCAATAATATTATATCATTTTCATAAAGAAATATCAACTGAAAAATCAAATCTTTTTTTATCGCAACGAAACGGCTTGCCCCGCCGCCGATGAGGAATTTTTCTTTTTTTGGCTGTGACAGTAAGTTGAAAATGGACACGCTGTTGTCAGCAATGCGATGATATTCTCATAGCGAAAAAAACTTCGGGGAGGTGTCGTTTGTGGAAAAATGGATCTTAACGGTCTTTGCAATCAATCCCGAACTCGAGTCGCTTGCGCGAAACGTCGAAAGAGAAATCGCGGTGAAAGCAAAACGCGTAACCGTCGATACCGTCGCGGATATCAATAATGTCTTACGCCTCGTCAACGCAAAAAACGCTTATTGCAATTTACGGGTAATCTACAATTCCTTTCTTGAGGTTCTCTCCGCCAAAGAAAGGGACGTCCTCTTGAGTTGCGCGGCAAAAGTCTCGGTCTCCGATATTGCGCGAAACTTGGGCGTGCAGAGAAATACCGTCTACAGAATTTTGAAAAAGGCTTTTGCAAAATGTAAAAAAGTCCTTAAAGAACTCGATTATACCGAAAAAGAACTCGAACGGGAATTTATGTGGTTGACTCCCGTTCACGAAATATTTGAGGTAAAGAAAGCAGCATAATCTCGTCGCAATGCGTCCTTTTATATCGCTTTCACCGACAAGCGGCGAAAGGCTCCTTTTGCGGACGATTGCTCCTTTTTAACCGAAAAGGTGAACTTTTCGGTTATGTTACAAAAGGTTTGGATTTATTATAATCCCCTCAGGCACCCGAAGGGTGCCAGCTCCCCTTAGTGGCAAAGCCACCAAAGGGAGCCAAGGGGGTAGGAAAAAGCCACCAAAGGGAGCCAAGGGGGGGATTCCGCAAAGGGAAAGGGTGACGTCAGGTGCGGGGATTGCGGTTGCGGGGAGATGAGGATGGTTTTTTGAAAACAAACAGCATGATCACGAGGGCGGGAATCGTAAGAGCTGCTATTATTATATAGGACACGAAGTCCGTGGGTTCTTGAGGTTCGGCGGGCGGTTCGACTCGCTCTATTATATTTGCGGGGATCGTTTCGGCGGTTATTTGGCTCTTGTAGATATAGCCGTACAGATAGGGTTCCGATGAGTAGCGGACATAGTACCAAAGGTCTCCGACTTCGGGAATCAATGAAGTCCCTTTGACGGTGCCGTAATACAGACCTCTTGCTCCCGACTCGAGAGTTGTGACTATATTGTTTTGGGTATGGTCGGGGCTTGAGCGCACGTTGGCGGACTGTCCGTCGTTGGTTACGGTAAATCCCGCCGAGGCGTATTTATATTTAGGCTCATAATCGACGGGCTCTATGGCGGCTGCCGAAAGATAGCCGTCTATGTCGAGATAACTCACTCGGTAAGCCGAGCCGTTGAATCCTATAAGTATCACGAAATAACTGCTTGGCAATGTCGTTATCGCGCGGGAAAGTCCTGCGTCGGAGTACAGTACCGCGTCATCTTTGAGTATGCCGTATTCGAAAGAAGGCGCGGCAAGGGCGACGGCGGCAGGACACGCAAGGCGTACTATCATCAGTATGGAAATTATTACCGACTTTATTTTCATATTGTCTTTTATACCACGAATTTACCGTCGGATAGCGGCGTTTTTGGGAGTTAATTCTCTTTTTTTGGGGGTTTATGCGGCAAAGATCATGACCGATAAAGATATTATCAAAAAAATCAGGCACATAGAGCAACTCGAATCTGTAAAAAAAGGCTCGGAGGCTCTCGCTTCTTACAACACGGGAGAAAAAATTCACTTAAAGCAACTCGAATTTCACAAGTGCCCCAAGCGCAACCGCTGGGTGTTCGGCGGTAACCGCTCGGGTAAAACGGAGTGCGGCGCCGTCGAGGCGGTGTGGATCGCGAGAGGTATTCACCCTTATCGCAAAAACAGACCCAATACCTCGGGCTGGGTCGTCAGCCTTACGAGAGAAGTCCAACGAGATGTGGCTCAACAAAAAATCCTCAAATATCTTGCGCCCGAATGGATAGACTCCGTTGTCATGGTCTCGGGAAGAGCCGACAACCCCGAAGGCGGCGTCATCGACTACATCTCCGTCAAAAACGTGTTCGGCGGAATAAGCAGAATAGGCTTCAAAAGTTGTGAAATGGGCAGAGAAAAGTTTCAAGGCGCGTCGCTGGATTTCGTGTGGTTCGATGAGGAACCGCCCGAGGATATTTATGACGAGTGCAGAATGAGAGTGCTGGACAAAAAAGGCGATATCTTCGCGACTATGACTCCGCTCAAAGGGCTCACCTTCGTCTATAACCGCATCTATCTGAACGACGCGGGAGACGATCAAGTGTGGCATATCTTTATGGAGTGGGCGGACAATCCCTATCTCGATCCTCAAGAGATAACGGCTCTTTCCGCTTCTCTTTCCAAAACCCAACTCGAGTCGAGACGCTACGGCAGATTTTGCACGGGACGAGGGCTTGTCTACGAGGAGTTCGACGAAAGAACGGTAGTCATTCCGCCCTTCAAAGTCCCCAAAGATTGGTACGACTGTTTGAGTATAGACCCCGGGCTGAACAATCCGCTGTCTTGCCACTGGTACGCCGTTGACGGAGACGGAAATATCTATGTCATCATGGAACACTACGAGGCGGGGAAGGATATTCTCTATCATTGCGATACCATAAAAAGCATTTGCCGCTCTCTCGATTGGAAAAAGGATTCGTTCGGACGATACAGAGCCTTTATCGACAGCGCGGCAAACCAACACACTTTAAGCGGCGTGAAATCGGTAGCAGAACTCTTTTGCGAAAACGGTATTCAGGTCGATACATCCGTCGATAAAGATCTGTTTACGGGAATAAGCCGAGTCAAACAATATTTAAGAAGAAATAACGGCGCGCCCAACCTCTTTATCTTCGATAATTGCGTCAACCTCATAAGAGAAATCAAAGGCTATTGGTGGGGTGAGGGCGATACTCCGCGCAAGAAAGACGATCACGCTCTCGACGAATTGCGCTATTTTGTCATGAGTAAGCCCGCGCCGCCTCCGCCTTTGCCCAAAACTCCTTCGGATTTGGAAAGATTCAAATTAAAACTTATCAAAAATTCGGGACACAGGTGATCATGGAAAACAAAAAACTCGAAAAGGCGTTGAAAAAACGCGCTCTCGGCTGTAAAGTCGTCGAAAGCGTCGAAGAATACGGAATTGTGGACGGGGCGTTGAGTCTCGTCAAACAGAAAATAATGAAAAAAGACGTCCCGCCCGACGTTACCGCTCTTAAGATCCTTATGGAACTTAAGACCGACGACGAAATCGATAATATGAGCGAGGAAGAACTGCAAGCCGAAAAACAAAGGTTGCTTGCCTTGCTCTGCGAAAAGTCGGACTCGGAAAAGTCGGAGTCGGAAAAGTCGGACTCGGAAAAGTCGGAGTCGGAAGGGACGGAATAGGAAAGCGTTGTCCGAAAAAAAAACAAGGGCGGATACCGTCGGGGTGAAAGAACTTTTTGCCTCGGCGTTTTTATTGCGCCGACTTAAAGACAAAAAAACTCTTAAATAAATTTTTTATTGGGGGAAAGTTATGAAACTTATCAAATCAACAAGAAAGATCAGGTGTGAAATGGGCGCGTGCAGAAGGCTTGCCGACTATACGATAGCGATGGATCGCGTCGGAATAAGAAGCAACATCCATGTGTGCGGAGACTGCCTTAAAGAGTTGTACGGACTCATCGGCGAACAGATAATACCCAAAAGTCTGGAAACCGCGGTAAGACAGTCGAGAAGAAGCGAAAGTGCGTTAAAGGAGTGGAAATGAAAACAAATTCGAACAATCTTCGTTTCGAAGAGGATATTGTCGCCGACGTAAGACGGGATTTTCAGACGAGGGCGGCGGAACGCAGACCCTTCGAGACACAGTGGCAGTTAAACACCAATTTCGTTATAGGCAATCAATATTGCACGGTCGGCGCGTTGGGAGAAATAGAGGACTCGGCAAGAGACTATTTCTGGCAGGAAAGAGAAGTTTTTAATCATATCGCGTCTATCGTGGAGACGAGAATGGCGAAACTCGCAAGAGTGAGACCCAAGATGAGCGTAAGACCCGCTTCGGGAGACAGCGATGACGTCTCTACCGCGAAAGTCGCGACGAAAATTCTCGCGGCGGCTTCCGATAAACTCAACATGAGCGAGATAATAGCCGAAGGCACAAAGTGGAGTGAAATTACAGGCTCCGTCTTTTATAAAGTCACCTGGGATTCCAAACTCGGAACCAAGGTGGGCGCCAAAAACGGGAAAAACCTTTTCGAGGGAGAGGTGAGAGTGGACGTGTGTCCGCCTTACGAGATCTATCCCTACAATATAGAACTCGATTCCGTGGCGGCTCAGCCCGGGATAATCCACGCGAAAGCCATGCACGTAAAAGAGATAAAAGCAATATGGGGTGTGGATATAGAACCCGAAAATATAGAACTTGCCTCTGTTTCGATAGCCTCTAACGCAGGGGGATTCAATGTAAATTCCTCGGTGGCGACGGTCTCGAGAGGATACAAAAAGGACTATGCCGTCGTCATAGAGCGTTACACGAGACCCAATGCGGACTTACCCGAGGGCGAACTCGCCATCGTCGCGGGAAATCGCTTGCTGTATTACGGACCTCTTCCCTACATAAACGGCGCGGACGGAATGAGAGATTTGCCCTTCGTCAAGCAGGACGCGATAAAACGCGCGGGCTGTTTCTTCGGAACTTCTATGGTGGAACGCGCTATCCCCGTCCAAAGAGCCTATAACGCCGTCAAAAACAGAAAACACGAGTTTATGAACCGCATTGCGATGGGCGTGCTTGCCGTAGAGGATGGCTCAATAGACCTATCTGCTCTCGAGGACGAGGGACTTTCTCCGGGGAAGATACTTGTGTACAGGCAGGGGTCGACTCCGCCCGTGATGATGAATATGGGCTCGGTGCCCGCGGAGTTCTCTGTCGAAGAGGAAAAACTCTTGACGGAATTTATCGCTATCTCGGGCGTGAGTGAAATCATGCGCACAAGTTCGGTGCCTGCGGCGATAACCTCGGGCGCGGCGTTGCAATTACTGTTGGAACAGGACGAAAACAGACTTTCGGTGACTGCCGACAATATCCGAGCCGCCGCTCTCGGCATGGCGAAGATGATATTGAGGCTGTACAAACAATTCGCGGCGCAGACGAGACTCGCGAGAGTCGTGGGGGAAGAAGGCGAAGTCGAACTCATAAGTTGGAACGCTTCCGATATAGGCTGCGACGATGTGGTTTTCGACACCGAAAACGAGATGAATACTTCTCAGGCGGCGCGTCAAACCATGATTTTCGACCTCTTGAAGGCGGGACTTTTGAGCGACGAGAACGGAAAACTCTCGGACGCAATGAGATACAAAATCCTCGATGTGTTGGGCTACGGCAGTTGGGAACTTACAAAGGACGTCGAAAGGTTGCACGTCTTAAGAGCAGAAAAAGAAAACATGAATATCGCAACTTCTCAACCCCAAGTCAGCGAAATCGACGACCACGAATTGCATATTGCTACGCATAAGAAATTTTTGCTCGGAAACGACTTCGTCAAAGTAAAAGAAAAATATCCCGACGCGGAAAAGGTTATGCTTCGACATATCCGACAACACAGAAAATTCGAGGCGGAGGAAAAGGAGATCGATGATGAACAATAAAGACAAATTTGCCGATAAACACGAACTGTTGAAGGCGTATAACGCGCTTCAGGCGGAGTTTACCAAACGCTGTCAACGATTGAAAGAACTCGAAAGAGAACTGTCGGAAAAGAAAACGCCTTCCGAGGAGGAGCCTTACGTCGCCGAGGAGAAAGATACGGACTCTCTTTGCGAGCCTATCGTCGAGGAGACGGACTCCCTTTGCGAGGAAATCGAGGACTCTCTTTGCGAGGAAACAGAGGAGCCTCTTGCGGACTCCGATGACGAAGAGGTTGTCGGGGAAAGGACGGGAGAGGAAAATTCCGAGGAAGAGAATTTTGTCGAAAAGGGCGGAGAGACTCTCCGAAAAAGCGAAGAAGAAAAAAGAATCGTCGAACAACCCGCTTTTGCGGGCTCGGCGCGGGACGGCTATAACGGCGAGGAGCCGCAGCCGTCGGACATAGAGGAGCGGTTGAAGGCGAGACTCTCGGATCCCGACTTCATAGACAGAGAGATATTGACAAACAGCGATATTACCTCGAGGATAATCGCGGCGTATCTCGCGTCTCTGTCGGGTTCGGAGAGCGTCTCTACGTTGGGAAGGACGGGAAGTATGTTTTTGAGTCCCGTCAAAAAACCGAAGTCGCTTGCCGAAGCGAGGGCGCTTGCCGAAAAACTGCTCAAATAAAATTTTTTATAAAGGAGATTTTTTATTTTGGTTACATTAACTACTGCGGAAGAAGCATTGAAATCGGTATATCTCGGCGCAGTCACCGAGATGCTCAATACAAAAGTCAACCCCTTGCTCGCGAAAATAGAGCATACGGGCTCCGACGTTTGGGGTAAGGAAATTCGTAAAGCCGTAAGTTACGGCATCAACGGCGGCGTGGGAGCGGGCGACGAAGCGGGCGCATTGCCCGCGGCGCACGGCAACAACTACTTGCAGTTCGTCACCACTCTCAAGAACCTTTACGGACAGATAGAGATTTCCGACAAGGCGATGAGAGCAAGCAGCGACAACAGAGGCGCATTTTTGGATCTTCTCACCGCCGAACTCGACGGATTGCTCAAAGCGAGCCGTTTCAATTTGGGACGTATGCTCTACGGAGACGGCTCGGGCTTGCTCGCCACCGTCAAAAGCGTCGATGACGGTATCGTCGTTGACAAAGTAAACAACCTTATAGAGGGGCTCGTCGTTGACGTTTATCCCGACGCGGGAGACGTTCCCACATACAAGGGCTTGAGAATAAAGAGCATAGACAGAGACGCCAAGAAGGTCACCTTTACCACTTCCGACGTAAGCAGTATTGCCGCAAAAGCAAAACTCTACGTTCAGGGAAGCAAGGACAAGGAAATCACGGGTCTCGGCGCGATCTTCGGAACGGGCTCGCTGTACGGCCTGGACAGAGCAAACTACGACTTTATGAAGCCCTACACAAAAGCCGTAAACGCAAATATCGACGAGATAGTCATTCAGGAAGCTATCGACAGATTGGAAAATTACGCCAACGCGACGGTGGACTTCATAGCGTGCGCGCAAGACGTCAAGTACGCTTATCAGGAGTACATGGCGCAGTACAAGCGCAATATAGACATTATGGAACTCGAAGGCGGCTTCAAGACTCTTTCCTATAACGGTATTCCTCTCGTTTACGACAGATTCGTAGACGACGGTTGTATGTATTTGCTCGACACCTCGGCGTTCAAACTCCACCAACTCTGCGATTGGAGATACCTCGAGACCGAAAACGGTAAGATACTTCGTCAGAGCGAAGGCAAACCCGTCTTTACCGCGACGCTCGTCAAGTATTGCGACCTCATCTGCGACAGACCCAACGGACAAGCCTTGCTTACGGGAATTACGAGAGAATGATAGGCAAGGGCAGAATCATAACGCATGATCTCTACGATATTGCGGACAGAATCAAGGAAATAGACGAGGACTATTTTATCGTCAGAGATTATCGCACGGGCAAGTTCCAGATACATAATTCGCGACAAAAGGGCGGAACTCTTGCCTTGGTTCTGCCCTTTGACCGCCTCGATTACAGAACGATCGTGTCGGTTCGACGCACGAGAGCGGAAAGAAAAAACAAACTTTTGGAGGAAATGGAAAGAGATAACCGTAAACTCCTCGAAAGACAACTCTCGGATGCAACAGAAAAAATCAAAAGGAGCCTTTGAATCCTCATGAATGCCAAAACAATTATAGACGCAACCAAAATCAATCTGAATATCACCGACGACTCTTGCGACGCAAAACTGCTGTTTTGCCTCAAAAACGTTTTGAGCGAGGTGGCTACGGATTTCATTCCCGTCTACCATAAGACAAAACTCAACGCAATAAACGGCGTTATCGATATTTCCGAACTCGAAAAACTTCCCATAAAACTCTCTACCGTCAGAAACGACGAGATGTATTTTATGTACTGCGTGAAAGAAGGAAAACTTTTGCTTACGCCCAAATACTCGGGCGAAGTCACAATCACTTATTCCTACTTGCCCGTCATAGAGTCCCCCGACGACGAAGTCCCCTATACCGAAGTCGCCCTCAGGTGGCTGTCCTTCGGACTCGCCGCGGAATACTGCCTTGTCTCGGGTCTCGACAACGAGGCGGTAATGTGGGATAAAAGATACAAGGACGGCGCGCGGGAAGCCGCCTTCGCCTTCGGAGAACACAGAATCAAACAGAGAGCCTGGTACTGAAAGGAGTGTGCGTATGAGAGATTATATAAGCGTTTTCAAAAATACCGACAGACTGAGAATCAACAGCTTTGCTTCGGGTGTGGATTACTCTCTCGACGAGAGCGTCATGAAACCTACCGTCGCGGTGGACTGCATGAATTTTCGCTTCGATAACGGCGCGTTGAGACAGACGACGGGCTTGAAAAAGGGACGGGTGGAAAACGCGCTTTCGGTATGGGACTTTACGAGATACGACGCGAAAAAGGAACAGTACGTCACCGTTACCATGTTCATGGCGGAGGACGGAAAGATAATGTACTTAGACCCCGATACCCTTCAACAAAAAGTCCTCGGAGACATTGTGTTCACCTCTCCGCCCGTCACCGTCAATTACAGACTCTATGACGAGGATGTAATCATAATGTGCTCTCCCACCGATTATATGGTGGTTTGGAACGGTGTGGACAGCGCGTATTCCGTGCCTTCCTCTCCCTTCATAAGTTCGTTGGCGATGCATTACGAAAGACTCTTCGTGACTACGGAAGGAGAGAAAAACGCCGTTTGGTTCTCCGACGACCTCGACCCCACGAATTGGAACGCCGAACTCGACGAGGGCGGCTACATCACTTTGATAGACGACAGAGGACGCTCCAACAAAGTAATAAGTTTTCTGAATTACATTTATATTTTCAGAGACAACGGCATCTCGAGACTCACGGCGTACGGAGACCAGAGAGATTTCTATGTCGGCAATCTGTTCGTCTCGAGCGGAAAGATATACGCCGATACCGTCACGGTGTGCGGCGACAAGATATATTTTCTCGCTTCCGACGGAATCTATATGTTCGACGGAGTCTCGACTCAAAAGATACTTTCCAATCTCGACTCGGTTATAGTCGGAGGCACGCCCTTCGCCGCCTATTACGAGGGCAATTATTATCTCGCTACAAGGCTGAAAGGAGAGGGACGGGGTACCGAAAACAACGGTTTGATAGTCATTTCGCCCTCTTCTTATTACCTCGTTCAAGGAATGAATATTACGCGGTTGTGTCCCACTTCCGAGGGATTGTATGCCGCGCTCAAAGACGGAAGAATGGCTGTCATCGACGATAGCGGAAGTTTTTTTGGCGAACCGCTACACAAAAAATGGGTGATGCCCAAGACGGATTTCGGCATTACGGGGCTAAAAATCCTCAAAGACCTGAGAATTTCTTCCACGGGAAAGGCGAAAATCACCGTCGAGTCGGACTTCGGGAAAAAAGAAGTCTCGGTCAACGAAGGAGTCAACAGGTTCTTTATAAATCTCATGGGACATATCTTCGGCATACGCATCGAAAGCGATTGCGCGGAAATTTCTTTGAGCCGAATGAGCCTGTCTTTCAAGAGGTGAAAATATGGATTACGGTAAACTTGCCTATCTTAAAGCCGAGGACCTCGAGTTGAGACTTATGAATCTCGACTTCGACAACGAAAGCAACAGCGCATATATCACAGCCTCGGTGGGCGGCGCGGGCGGAGTCATTCCGCTCGCCGTAGTCTCGGGCGACGGAAATATCGGATTCGTAGTCAAGATAGCGACTGTAGACTCGGCAAACAAAAAAATCTCGCTGCTGTGCGACGGGCTCGTCGTCGGAGAGGGATATGCGAACAATTTCGGAGAAGTCATCATAATAGGCTCCGCCAACATCTCGGAAAGCGCGGAAATAGCGTTGTCGTGTCAAGAAGATACGTTTGTCATAAAGGCGGAGGCGGTTTTCTTCGGAAACGCCTACGTTTCGGCGCGCGCGATAGAAGTCTCGGCTTGCGGAGCCGACTCCGTTGCCGCCGTCATCACTTCCAATCTCGGCAAAATTTGCCTTACCATAGCCGATGCGGAGATGCTCGCAAAAGGCATAGACCCTATAGAGGGCAACGTCTTGGGCGCGGGAGAGCGCGCAGCCGTCTGCAAAGGCAAAAACGGCTTTATCGCGGCTTATTGCGGCGGCAAAGATATTTGTATTCAAAGACTCGACAAAGAGGGCTTTTTGCAAAAAACTTTGCGCGTTCGCTGCGAGTCCGAGCCTACTTCCGTTTGCGTCGCGGAGTTCCTCGGAAGAACCGTAGTCGGCTATGTCGCAAAGGGAAAAGTGTGTTACAGAGTCGCCGACGGAGAACTTAACTGCATCTCGGAAGAGACAAAGACTTCCGTTTCCGCCGACAAAGTCTTGCTGTGCGGCAAGAACGCGCTCTTTCTTGTCTATTCTTATCGCGGAAAATGCTTTTTGAAACAGTACGAAGAGGAAATAATGACCGAGGCGTTTGCCTCTCTTGTCGCCGATATACAAATTTCTTACGAAGGAGTTCCATCATGATCGCCGCAGAATTCAAAGTAAACGGAAGAAATGTGGGCGGCTCTATCGACGCCGCCGCGCTGTTCCGCAGTATCGCGCAAGGCGCGCCTTACGGGAACACAGTCACGCTGCTCACCGAAAACGGAGAGAGAACTTTTACGCCGCAAGAGGACTTTTGCTGTCTGAATATCCAAAACGGCAAAGTGTTCCGCGAAATAAGCCTTATTGCCGACGACGAAAAGTTCACTATAACCGAAATACGAATCGGGGACGTCATTACTCTTCGCGATTTCAGAACGGTGTTCGGAAAGCAAGTCGCGGTTTCTTTTTCTTTCTATATGGGTTTCGATTGCGACAAGGCGGCTTTGACGGCGGGAGATAACGACTTCGTCGCCGCGCTGCTCGGAAAAAAGGCGTTGGGAAAACTCGGCTGCGTCTGCGGAGACTTCGGCTTGGGAAACTATCCCGTTCTCTTGGAGAAAATCGCAGACAAGAATATCCTTGAGGCGCAAATGTTCGCCGACGGAGAAACTCTGAGGCTTGTCACACCCAAGCTCAAAGGCGGTCCCGAAGTAATCTTTACAAGCGACGGAAAGCCGTTCCTTCATTCGAGATTGACGCAAAAGAGCGACGAACCCGTCACTATCGCGGGAATTTGCAACGAGTACGGCTCCTTTTTCGTCCGTCACGAGATAGCCGAAGTCGTTTCGCTCACTGCGGGTTCGACGATTTGCGACGACGTGGCGGTGTTTCCGATGATCGCTTCGGTAAAGCGGGGATCTACGCTGTCCGAGGAGACCGACGCAATCGTCGCGGGAGAGCCTTCTCACAAATTCGCCGCGGTGAAAGCGGGCGGGATATTGTCGCTTTATTCGCGCGGCTCGGGCTTTCCCGAGGTGATACGCAGCGCGCCTTGCGAGGGAACTTTCGCGCTGAGTACGGACGGAGCGTTGCTTGTCGCTTCTTCCGACGGAGTCGTGGTTTACGCTCCTTCGGGACGGGAGTACAGGCTAGATTTGCCCGAGGCGGACTCCGCCGTCATTATCGACGAGGGCGATAAATATCACTTCGCATTGAAGAAAGACGGCTTTCTTTTGCGATACGCGCTCCGAAAAGACAGCGGGGAATTGACGCTTCTTGCGGCGGCGGGAGGAAAAAGCATGGGACTTTTCAGAGCCTCGGAAAACGCCATAGGATACAGAGACGGCAGCGTCGTCGCCATTGTAACCACCGATTCTTACAGAGAGTTCGACTATCCCTTTGCGGGAGAACCCGACGATTTCGGATTTATCTCGGATTGCAGATATTACTCCTCGAAAAAGAGCGGCAATTACCGTCTCGGCACCTCTTTCGATTTGATATGCGACTTCGTGGGTTGCGACGGGTTGGCTTGCTCGGAAGGCAACTTGTTTTCGCTCAACGACAAAGCCGTTCTCCTTGCCGAGGGAGTCTCTTCCGCCGCGCTTGTGGACGACTATGTTATCGCCGCCGAGAAAGATTGCGTCGCTCTGTATTACGCCTTCAAAAAGGACTCTTTCGCGCTGTCCGACAAGGTGGCGCAAAAAGCCTACGCCTTCAAATTTTACGAAAATCTCAACCCGTTGACGGAAAACGCTTTTGTCGCTTTCGTTTTCGGCTTGAAACAAAAGGAGAACTCTTAATGCAACTGAAAAAGAACGCGAGACTCATCGGCAGCGGCAGACTGTCCTCGGTGTACGCGGACAACGAAAACATCGACGTCTATATCTCCGATAAGTCTGGGATAAACAAGAGAAGTTATTCCGTCTTCAGGGGCAGCGTTTCCTCGGAGGGCAGAGTGTCCTTCGCCGAGGATTTCTATGACTTGGGATTTACCAAAGCCGAAAGACGACTGCTGCTTAAGAGCGTGAATTGAGTTATGTATTACAACCTTTTAAGACATTACAACAGAAGAAAACTTTTTTTATCTAAAGGAGACAATATGAAGTTATACGATTATTTCAAAAAGTTGTTCGGCGGAGGATCCGACAATGTATCTGCGGATATAGAAGGACTCGAGGACTATGTAGAGGAGTTGAAAAGGCAAAAACAGACGACCTCGCAGCCCCAAACGCCCAACTACGAGAGAAAAGAACCCGTCGTGAAAACCGACGAGGAAATTGAACAAGAAGCAAAAAAGGAACTCGAGGACTATTTCTCTTCAAATGAGAGGGACATTTCCGACGAGTACGACTCCAATCTGCTAAAACAGAGGCGAGCAAAAGAAAACCATACCGCGGGATTGCAGAACTCTTTGGAGAAAGTCCGCGCGGATTACAGAGAAGCGGCGCAAAACGCCGACAACGACTCGATAAGAAAGGGAGTCGCGAGAAGCAGTATCGCCGAGAAAAAAATCGAGGACCTCGACCGCAAGAGAAACGTTCAAGAGTCGGCTCTCAACGAAAATTACAGAGAGAAATTGAGAGAGATAGACGATCGGGTGGCTGCGCTCAAGAAAAAACGCGACAAGGCGTTGAACGACCTCAACGTTTCGTACTCCTCGAAACTCAAGGAAAAGATAGACAAACTGACCAAGGAAAGGCAAAAGACTCTCGACGAGGCTCTCGAATACAACAACCGCATCGCCGAGCAGGAATACAAAGACAAACTCGAAGCGCAAAAAAACAGCGGAAACTTTACGCCCGACTCCGATTTCTATGAGAGAGTTTACACAAAAGCAGACGAACTCCTTTCTCAAATGAGCGCGTCTCGGGCGAGAAGCGCAGTCATCGGAAACGAGTATCTCAAAAAGAATCTCAACGATTATTACTATTACAAACTCTATAAAAAGTACGTATGACCTTGGGAGTTTAGAATGTCCGCGATAGGGGAATAATTGCCTCGGAGGTAAATTTTTTATGCACAAGACTTCGATAACCATAGAGGAAGTAAAACAAAAAATCGCCGCGCTCAAAGGCGTCGCCGTCAGAATATCGGTGAACAAGGGCAGAAAAAGAATAGTAAAGTACGACGGTGAAGTACTCGAAACTTATCCTTCGGTCTTTACGCTCAAAATAAAGGGAGATAAAAACCTCGAGATGCTTTCATGCTCTTACTCCGACGTCGTGTGCGGAGACATCGCTCTCAAAGCCGCCGACGTTACCTCGCGCGCTTGATAAAAAATTTTTTTCCCAAGGCGGAATATTTTGCCTCGGGCTCTTATAGAATATATAAAGCAAACGGATATTTTTTGTATTTCAGGAGGTTTATATGTCATTCGAGCCCATTTACGAGGTGGCGACGACCGATTCGCCCGAAAAAATCTGTTCGGGACAAGTGGTGGTGGAGGCTAAACTCTTCGCCCCGCCCGGAATAACAATTTCAAAAATCCTTTCGGTAGCGGCTTCGGTCAATATCACCGCTTCGGAAGTCTTTGCCGGTGAGGTGAGATACAGCGGCAAAGTCAATTACCGCGTTATCATCCTCGGCAGCGAGGGCGAAACGGAATGTCCGGAATGTTCCGCGGATTTCTCGGATAAACTTCCGGACGACGATATAGACAGATCCATGAGCCCCGTCTTTGATTACTATATCCTCGATACCGACATAACCAACGTCGGAAACGGCGAAATAAGGCTCGCGACCGTAGTCGAAGTCAATCTCATAAAACCCCGCCGCAAACGCTTCAAGTATCTCAAATTCGGCGGAGAGGGCATCTTTACCCAAACCGAGGAACTTAACGTCCCCAAAGAGTGCGGATTCAATACTCAAAAAGTAAACGTCTCGGATTCGAGACCCGTGACGGCGCAAAAACTCCTCGGAGACCATTGCCGCGTCATAGTCACAAAGAAAAGTTGCTCCGAGGGCTTCGTCGCCACAGAGGGTAAAATAATAGCGGATTTTTGCCTCGGAAACGGAGAGGATATTTCCTCGGTTACCGTAGTCACGCCCTTCTCGGCGGAGATTGCTCTCGAGGGCTGTACTTCGGAGTGCGCGCCCTTTGTCCGCGCCTTCGTCACCGAGACCAAAGCCCAAATCCGAAATGACGAAAACGGCGCAATCCTCGAAAGCGATTATGTCGTCTCTGTCACCGCGATAGCCTACGGCGCGCAAAAAACTCAAGTCGTTTGCGACGCATTCTCGACAAATTGCGAGTTGAATGCCACCGCCGAAAGTATGGAAATACGCAGACTTTGCGATTGCTTTACCGCAGAGGACTGCGTGACGGGCACAGTTACTCTCGACGCGGCAAACCCCGTAGCCGATTCCGTTATGGCGGTATGCTCGCCGTCGGTACATATAACTTCCGCCTTCGTAAAGGACGAGTCTCCCATCGCGGAGGGCGTTATAAATGCCGTTATCCTGTATTACAGCGCAGAACTCAACTCCCGCAATTCCGTCTCGGTGGAACTTCCCTTCTCGCTTAAACTCAATCACCGAATAGAGGACGACAGAGAAATCGACTTGCGCGCCGTCGTGTCGGACTTTTCCGTCAAGGTGAGAAGAAACGGAGAGTTCGATGTGCGCGCCGAACTCATATTCGAGGGGGACGTCTATGAATCCGAAGTCGAATCGGTGATAACCGAACTCGAAGAGGGCGACGAGACCGCTCCTTCCGACGCCGCCATAACCGTGCATTATGCCCGAGGCGGAGAACGACTCTTCGACGTCGCAAAGGCTCTGAAATGCGCTCCCGAGTGCATTGTCTCGCAAAATCCCTCGGCGGAATATCCGCTGAAACGAGGACAGACGATAACTCTGTTCAGGCATATCGAAAGATAGCGACTTCTTTGCCGCAAAAAAAATTATGCGTTTGTTGCGTCCGAAAAACTCGACAAACGCTTTTTTTTGCGCGCGAAAAGGCAAAAATAATTGACTTTGAAGGGAATAAGAGATAATATTATCTTCGGAGAGACGCCATGAAAGAAATCGCAATCGAAGTTTTCGGAAAATTGAATCTCGCGCTCAATATAACGGGGCGAGAAAAGGGTATGCACCTTATCGAGTCGCCGACTTTTCACGTCGATTTGAGCGACTTCGTTCGCGTGCAAAGAACGGTGTTCTCCGAAGTCTCCTATTCGGTAACGGGAATTACTCGCGGCGGAGTCGAAAAAGTCCTCGGACTTCTTGCCGATGGCGGTCTCGGCGGCTTCAAAGTCACCGTGGAAAAAAATCTGCCCGTGGCGGGCGGTATGGGCGGCTCTTCCGCAGACGTTGCAGCCCTCATCGCGGCGGTGGGAAAAATGTGCGACCTCGACGAAAAAACAATGCGAGACCTTGCGATACAGGGCGGCTCCGACACTCCTTTTATGCTGACGCAAGCGGCGGGAGTCTTGCGCGGAACGGGCGATGAGGTGCAAAAACTCGACCCCATAGCCATGACTTTTGTAGCAATGAGAAGGGGAAAAGGCGTGACAAGCGCGCAGTGCTATAAAAAATTCGACGACTTGGGACGAGACGGAATTGTGTGCGATATTGCGGCTGTTCTCGGCGCCTTGCAAAACGCCGACTTCCGACTCGCCGACAAAATGTGCCGAAACGCGCTCGAAGAGGCGGCGACCTCTCTTTCCGCCGAAATCGCGCAAACAATGCGGGCAGCCCAAAGAACGGGAAGAATGCCGCACCTTACGGGAAGCGGAAATACCGTCTTTTGCTTCGCCTCGGGAAAGGACGACGCGCAAAGACTCAAATACGCAATCGACGACGCCTTCGACCCCGTTATTCTGTCCTCGATAGACAAACCTTGGGAATATAAATAATTTTTTTCGGCGAATATCGTAAAAACAGTTGCCAAAATCTTCACAATGTTATATAATAAAATCCGTCGCTCGGGTTTTCTTGCTGTTGTGGCTCAGTCGGTAGAGCACGTCCTTGGTAAGGACGAGGTCACGAGTTCAAGTCTCGTCAACAGCTCCATTATCGGCAGCCCGAAAAGACTGCAACAAATAAGCCATCGAACTGTTGATTCGGTGGCTTGTTTTTTTTGTTGATTCATAAAATCTCGGATCGCAAACGGGAGCGGACGGCAACAAACAAATTTTATGACAATAAGTCGTGAGCGGAAACAAGAGTTATATTCGGATGTTGCTCGGCATGGTTTTGCACGCTGTCGGTAAAGCCGCTTAATGAAAACAGATAGTAATATACGGTTCCGTTAAGGTTGAGTTTTGCTTGCGTCTTTTTGAGTTGCCCCATATCGAAAGGTTCGTTTGTAAACTTACATTCGCCGACAAGGTAGATCTTTTTGGATTTGTTTTCGGCAAGTATGTCAACTTCTTCGGAGACGGTATAAATTTTACCCGAGTCGTCTTTTTTTGTAACCTTGCCCCACCAACGGGAAAAGCCGTTAAAGACGGCGGGGAGCGCGTATTCCGCATTGCGACGATACAGATAGTCGATGCAAATATTCTCAAAAGCCTTAGAGGCAAAATCATGAAAATCGTCGGCTATATTCATATCGTAAACAAGCGAGGCGTTGCCTTTTTCCAACAAAGAAAGATTGGGATAACAGAAAGCATACCAAAAACGGAACAAATTGTCGGTTAAAGTATATAAGCCTTTGGAACCGATTTGTTTTATCGACGAGAGGGCGGGCGTTTCTCGCTTTACTATGCCGAGATTGACAAGATTTTTCAGATACACACTCAAAGTTCTTTGCTCGATTTGCGTTTTCATCAGAATGTCATTGTGATCGGTGTTCCCGAGCGCGATAGCCTCTATGATCGAGTTGTAAGTCGCAGGTTCGCGAAGTTCCTCGTGCAAAAGAAACTCAACTTCATTATACAGAGCAGAGCCCCGACTCAAAATCGCATTGATTATATTTTCTTTAAGCGTAGCGTTCGGGTCGAATTTAACAAGATAGTGCGGTATGCCGCCGAGTATCGAATAAGCAAGAATTTTATCTTCATCGGAATAATTCGGAAAGAACTCTGTCGATTCCGTGAAGGAGAGAGGCTCGAGTTTGTATATGCCCGTGGTTCTGCCGTAAAGCGGCTTTTTATAGCCGAGTAGGTCGTCCTCGAAAAAACTCATAGAGCTGCCCGAAAGGATAAGCATAATATCGGCATTTTTAAGACTGTGATCCCACAGGTTTTGCAACAGCGACGGAATGCTTTTATCGCCTTTGACCATATACGGAAATTCGTCGATGGCAACAATAAGACGCTGTTCTTGGGATAGTTCGATGAGCGCGGAAAAAGCCGATTCCCAATCCTTGAATGTCTCGATATAACGGAATTTTTCCTTATTATACCCAATCACGGTTTGAGAAAAAGAACGCAACTGAGCAGCGTCCGTCGTTTCTTTGGCGGCATAAAAAATCGTAGGCTTATCACTGCAAAAGGTTGTGATAAGTTCGGTTTTCCCAACTCGACGCCTGCCGTAAATAATGATAAATTTCGCTTCGTCGCTATTGTAAGCGTTATCCAAATATCTCAATTCTTGTTTTCGACCTATAAACATTCCATACCTCTCAAAGTCACAA
This sequence comes from uncultured Clostridia bacterium, assembly GCA_947581755.1. Classification (GTDB taxonomy): domain Bacteria; phylum Bacillota; class Clostridia; order Christensenellales; family Pumilibacteraceae; genus CANPVN01. The sequence continues at coordinate 30,924 of CANPVN010000010.1, forward strand.
ATCACGATTTGTCAAATCTTGATTTGTTAGTATTATACCAAAGTCGAAGTCATAAGTCAAAGGTTTAAGCGGCAAAGAAGATAAAAAATAAATTTTCACTAAGAAAAAGTTTCGGAAATAAACATACCGAAAAAAAGACTTTTTGCTTGACAATGGGACATTACAATGTTATACTTTTGGTTATAGGAGAAGTATTATGAGCGATTTAATTATCTATCACGGCTCGGTTTCGGTTATCGAACGACCCAAATACGGCAAAGGCAAACCGTACAACGATTACGGACTCGGCTTTTATTGTACGGAATCTCTCGATCTCGCAAAAGAGTGGGCTGTCGGCAGCGACCATGACGGCTACGCCAATAAATACGCTCTCGACATGACGGACTTAAAACTCCTCGATCTTTCGGACAAAAATTTTACCGTTTTGCATTGGATCGCTCTTTTGCTTCAAAACAGGGTTTTTACACTGAAATCGGATATTGCAAAACTCGGTAAGGAGTATTTGATTTCGCATTTTGCTCTTCCCATCGCCGATTTTGACGTTATAAAGGGCTATCGCGCGGACGACTCTTACTTCGCTTATGCCGAAAGTTTTTTGAACAACACCATATCGGTAAGGCGACTGTCCGAGGCTCTTCGACTCGGCAACCTCAGAGAGCAGATCGTATTGATCTCAAAAAAGGCTTTTGAAAATATCGAATTTTTGGGCTATGATTCGGCGGATTCCGCCACTTACTACCCATTACGCAAAGAACGTAACGACAAAGCGCGTTTGGAGTTTTTGTCCAATCGCAGAGGCAACTTCACGGCGGACGACTTGTACCTTAACGATATTATCCGAGGAGTAAAAGCAGATGATCCACGCTTACAATGACGATTTTCTTCCTATCATACAAGGAAAACTCGCCTCGATGTTCGAGATAGCGGTATTAAAAAGAAATATCTCCATTGACGATTTCGCCCGTATGTTTCTTTCTTCTCCCGTTTGCCGCGCTTTCGAGACCGCGGATCCCGTGTTTGCTCTCGGAAAGTCCGCGACGGAACTTTTGAGTATTGTCATGCGCGACACGCCTTGGGAAACGCAAACGGACAGTTACGCCTCTCCCGAATATTGGGTAGGCTACACGCTCGCCTATATGCAGTGGTATTTCAATAAGCCGTACTCCGAACTTATCGCGGCGTTTCCTTGCCGAGACTTGCTTGCAAACTACTTTCCCTATCATGAAATGGATATTCGTCAATCGGTGGATCTGTTCTCGTCAAAACTGCATTCCGTATGCGCCTTGAAACGATTCCGTATCATGAAACATCTGTCGCAAAACGACCTCGCGCTTTTGAGCGGCGTCCCCATCCGCAACATAAAAGCGTACGAACAGGGGAAAGTGGATATAAGCAAAGCGCAAGCCCAAACACTTTACGCCCTCTCCAAAGTGTTGAACTGCTCGATAGAAGATTTGATTTTATAAAGAACGGGCAAAGACTGCAACAAATAAGCCATCGAACTGTTGATTCGGTGGCTTGTTTTTTTTGTTGATGAAAGTTAAAGAATGTATTATTAAGAGGATTTTTTTTCGCAACTTGTTTCGGGAAAATCTTTATCTCCCGTTGAGATATGTCGGTTCGGAAGTCGTCACAGGCTATTCAAAAAGTCGTTCAACAGTTGTCGTTGCGTCGGGGTAAGCGTCGAAAGTTTATCGGCGGACGCGTCTTGCGGACGAGCCTTTTCGGCGCAAAAGAAATCTTCGATAGTTATTCCCAGCCCCCAACATATATGGTCGAGATATTCTATCGTCGGACTCTTTTCGCCACGCTCCAATTGATAAATATAGGTTGGGGAAACGCCCGCTTGATACGCCAACGCGTTTTGCGTCAACTTGCGCTCCGTTCTCAATTTTTTGATTCTGTTTGCCACTTCCTGTCTATCCATAACTTCCTCACAATATAACGATAGTTATATTGTATGCCTTTTTTATACGCGATATCAAAACTATAGTATTGACATCCTTAAACTATTGTGCTATAATTTTTGCACTATAATTTACACAAAGAGGCAAAAATGGCTGCGGAAACTTTGAGAAACGCGAGGAAAAACAAAAAGGACGAGTTTTACACGCAACTTTGCGACATTGAAGAGGAACTTAGACACTATAAAGAACAACTTTGCGGTAAAATTGTTTTTTGCAATTGCGACGACCCTTTTGAGAGTAACTTTTTTAAGTACTTTGCGATGAATTTCAACTTTTTGGGATTGAAAAAGTTGATTGCGACATGCTATGACACTTCTCCCGTAGTTTATACTCAACTTTCCATTTTCGGGGACGATAAAAAGATTCCCAACAAGAACCGTCGCGCCTATAAAATCGAGATAACCGAGGTGGAAGACCATAACGGCGACGGCGCTGTAGATTTAAGCGACGTAGAGTGGCTTTTGAAAAACAAAAAAAATATACTGACTCTCTTGAAAGAGAACGGAGATTTCCGCTCCGAAGAGTGCATCGAACTTTTGAAAGAGGCGGATATTGTGGTAACAAACCCGCCTTTCTCGCTCTTCCGAGAGTATGTGGCGCAACTTATGGAGTATGAAAAGAAATTTTTGATTATAGGAAATCAAAATGCCATTACTTATAAGGAAATTTTTCCGTTGATAAAACAAAATAAACTATGGTTGGGCTATGGATTTAAGGGCAATGTGGGATTTTTTATTAATACACAATACGTTGATTATGCAAAGTCGAGTCAGCACAAAGAGGGAATGATTCGCGTGTCGGGAGTAATGTGGTTTACAAATCTCGATACCTTAAAGCGTCATGAATTGCTGACGCTCTACAAACAGTATTCTCCCGAAGAGTATCCGAAATACGATAACTACGATGCAATAGAGGTTTCCAAGACTTCGGATATTCCCTATGACTATGACGGAGTAATGGGCGTTCCCATTACCTTTTTGGATAAATATAATCCCGAACAATTCGAAATTTTGGGAATGGCTGCTTCCGCAGGATATAATGCTCAAATCGTTGGTATAAAATTTGCGGGAGAAAAAGACGCAAGACCGCTAATAAACAAAAAGAATACCTACGCACGTATTTTCATTCAAAGGAGAAAAATATGAAAATCGAATTACATGAAATCACGATAGGAGAAATTACAAAAAATTATGTCGATAACGACGAGGAAGGAGTTATCGGCTATGGCGGAAAACTCAATATACGCCCGAAATACCAACGTGAATTTGTCTATAACAATGAAAAACGCGACGCGGTAATCGATACAATCGTTAAGAATTTTCCGCTCAATGTCATGTATTGGGTCAAAAACGAAGACGGCTCATTCGAGGTATTGGACGGACAGCAACGCACGATAAGTTTTTGCCAATATGTCAACAACGATTTTTCTATAAACAGCCGATTCTTTCACAACTTGACAGAACCCGAAAGACGGCAAATTCTCGATTATAAGGTACTTGTCTATTTTTGCGAAGGGAACGACCGAGAAAAACTCGATTGGTTCGGAATCATAAATATCGGCGGAGAGCGACTCACGGAACAGGAGTTGCGCAATGCCACTTATACGGGACAATGGCTTACCAACGCAAAGTCCGTATTCAGCAAGTCGAACTGCGCCGCATATCTTCTTGCCAAGGATTATGTGAACGGCTCTCCCATTCGTCAGGACTTTTTGGAGACCGCTCTCGATTGGATAAGCAAGGGACATATTGAGGATTATATGGCGACACACCAACACGACCCCAATGCAAACGAACTTTGGACGTATTTCCGCAATGTTATCGAATGGGTAAAACTTACATTCGTAAAGTACCGAAAAGAGATGAAGGGGATAAATTGGGGCGCGCTGTATGATGAATTTCACGGGCTTACGTTGGATACCGCGGAGTTGGAACAAAAAATCTCTACGCTTATGGAGGACGACGACGTGACCAACAAGAAGGGAATTTATTCATACGTGCTTACGAGACAAGAAAAGTTTTTGAATATCAGAGCTTTTACCGAAAGCCAAAAAAGACAAGTATATGAACGACAAGGCGGGATTTGTCCCTATTGCGCAAAAGAACACCGAGAAAAAACACACTATGAAATCAACGAAATGGAAGGAGATCATATAACGCCTTGGCGTGAAGGCGGAAAAACCGTGATTGAAAACTTGCAAATGCTATGTAAAGAACATAATCGCTTAAAGAGCGACAGATAATCAAGCCTTTTTATAACCCACGCAAAAAGTCCCTCGGAGAAATATCCGAGGGCTTTTTGCGACAATGGGGTCGGATTTTATAAAAACATAGCCGTTATGCGACGAAAAATGCCGCAATAAAAGCGATATTCGACTTCAACGGAGCAAAGGTTACAAACTACTTGACTTTTCAAAAGTTATCATCTATACTGATAGTACACTTTGAAAAAGCGGTAACTTTACCGTAAATTCAAAGCGAAAAGTTGCGGAGTGAGGAGTTATGATAGAAAGACCGCTGTATTTACAAAGATTAATCGATCGAATGAATAATGGCTCAATCAAGATCATTACAGGAGTCCGACGCTGTGGAAAGTCTGTACTGCTTTTCGAGTTGTTTGCGGGCTATTTAATAAAAGCGGGAGTCGATGAATCTCATATAATTAAGTTTGCATTTGATTCCGACGAATATTTAGCCTTGATCGGCGAGAATATAATCGACTTGGCGGAAAGCAAAAGAAAGGTCGATCCGAGAAAATTCTCCGATTATATTAAAAGCAAAATAATCGACGAAGGAAAATATTACCTTCTCTTGGACGAAGTCCAACAACTCGGCTCTTTCGAAACCGTTCTCAACGGATTTCAATATAAAAAGAATTTAGATGTGTATGTAACGGGCAGCAATTCCAAATTTTTGTCCTCGGATATCATAACCGAATTCAGAGGACGGGGTGATGAAGTGAGAGTATATCCCTTTTCTTTCAAAGAGTTCTACTCGGCGCGCGGCGGAGATAAATACGACGCTTGGGAGGATTATCATATCTACGGAGGAATGCCCGCTCTGCTTGAACGCAAAAACGAGGAACAAAAGACGGAGTATTTACAAACTCTTATCAATACGGTATATTTGACCGATATTATTGAAAGAAACAAAGTTTTATATAGAGACGAATTGGATTCAATCGTTGATTTTCTCTGTTCGGCAATCGGTTCGCTCACAAATCCCAAAAAAATATCCGATACATTGAAAAGCGTTAAAGGAAAATCAATCAGCGACGTGACCGCAAAAGCATATCTTTCTTATTTGACAGAGGCGTTTCTGTTCATTGAAGCCAAAAGATTTGACATAAAGGGAAAAAAATATTTCGGAACTCCTCTCAAATATTACGCTACCGACGTCGGATTAAGAAACGCAAAATTGAATTTCAGACAGTTGGAAGAAAACCATATCATGGAAAATGTAATTTTCAACGAACTGAAGATCCGCGGCTATTCCGTTGACGTCGGAATTGTCGAGACTCGCGAAACGGAAAAAGATACACATAAGAGAAAACAATTTGAAATCGATTTTGTCGCAACCAAAGGAAATAAAAAATACTATGTTCAATCCGCTTATGAAATGCCCACCGAAGAAAAATTATTACAGGAAAAGAGAGCGTTGATAAAAATCAATGATTCATTCAAAAAGATAATCGTAGTGAAGGACAATGTCCGTCCTCAAATCGACGAAAACGGGATAGTTACAATAGGACTTATCAATTTTTTACTCGACGAAAAAAGTTTGGATTTTTGATTGGATAAAGGAAACAAAAAAGTCCCTCGGAGAAATATCCGAGGGCTTTTTGCGACAATGGGGTCGGATTTTATAAAAACATAGCCATATAGAGCGGCAAATGCCGCAACAAAAGCACGAAAAAGCAAAATTCAAAACGACAAAATGACACCAAAAAGCAAAATTCAAGTTGGGAAGGCGCGCAAAACGACTTTGCGTTTTTTTGTCATTCATCGAGAAGGTTGTTCAAAAACTCTTTAGGAGAGAAAACGGGAACGGGGGAGTTTATAAAATCTTTTGTGTTTCGGGTAACGATACAGTCCATTTCCGCTCTTATGGCGGTCTCGACCATGACGGCGTCCTCGAAATCGGATATGGAAGAGAGGACTGCTTTTCGACAATCGATCCCCGAGGTATCCAAAACGTCAAAGAGCGAAAAAAGTTTATTCAGCGTGTCGCGAGAGTTTTTATCGTTGTGAGTATAATGGCGCATAAGATAATAAATATCCGTTGCGGATTTTGCCGAAATATAGCCGAGATATGCGTTATTCGCAGCGGAAAGAAAGATTTTTTGCGCGTCATCGCAAAAATCTTTGCGGGATTGGAGCGCGTCGATGATAACGCAAGTATCGATCAATGCTCTCATATTTTATTTAACCTCGCCGCTTTCGCTTCTTCGATAGATGCGTTTTCGGGCAGAACGCCGAATAACGATTTTGCCACATCGACACGGTTTTGAAAAGGATTCGTGAGTTTGGAAATTATTTTTCCGTTGCGCGTAATGTAAATATCTTCCGTAGCGGACAGAAGCAAATATTTGCTTAAATTCTCTTTTAATTCGGTAGCCGTTATCGACATAAAAATCACCTCTCTTATTTTGTACTATTATTATACGCAAATCGTACGATTTTGTCAATCAAATCGCACGAATATGAATGGATAAATTTTGGAAAGCAAAAAAAGTAAGACTTTTTCTCTAATTGGGTGCGAGTTTTATAAGAACATAGCCATATATAGCGGTAAATGCAAAATGCCGTCTTTTACGGAAATATCTTTGCCGTACAAAATATAGGGTTGACCGTAGCGACCTTGAAACTTTCTCATAAACTTATCGAGAGAGGAATGCGTGGTATAGGCGGAAGATTTGACTTCGACGGGACAGATCTTATTGCCGTTGGAGATAAGAAAGTCTATTTCGAGATTGTTTTCTCTGTTTTCGTTGTCGTGACGGGAATAAAAGTATAGATTATGTCCGCTTGCGCGCAGCATTTGAGCTACTACGTTTTCCATAAGCATTCCCTCATTTACATTGATTTTGTCGAGTAAAACCGCTTTATACAACTCGTTGTTCATGTAATCGTTATCTTTGAAAGCGAGCGTTACAAGCAATCCCGTATCAAGCATATAGCATTTTTGACTTGCACTGTCGAGATACATATTTAAGCCTACGGTGGGATCTGTTGCGTTAAAGCAATTATTGATTATCATGCCTTCGGTAAGCCACATGAAGGCGTCCTCATAGGTGCGGTTCTTGGCGTTCTTTCCGAGAGAAGAAATCGAGAACTTCTTTTCCTTTTTGGAAAGTTGACTCGGAATTTCATCGAAAACGGCAAGCACTTTGCTCTTGTATCTCGTTGCATACTTTGTAATGTCTTGACGATACAATTGAAGAATAGTTTTTTTTATGCGGTCGATACGCGCAAAGTCTTTTGTCCGAGCGTATTCCGAAACAACTTGAGGCATTCCGCCCACAAGCATATATTGACGAAAATCATTCAGGATTTTTCGATGAACGGAAGCCCCGAGCGGTTGCCTTCGCATAAAGCAATCTTTAAGAAGAGGAACCGTGGAATCGTCTCCAAGCGCCCAAAGAAATTCCTCGAAATCCAACGGGTGCAGATAAATATGTTCCTCTTCCGAGGGGACGACAATGTCCGAAACGTTCTGTTTCAAAGAAATCAAAGACCCCGTTTCAAGATAGTCGTACCTGCCGTCCTCTACGAGAAATTTAATCGCTTCCCGTGCGCGAGGAAAACGCTGTACCTCGTCAAATACGAAAAGAGTCTTGCGCTCTATAAGTTTTACACCGAACATCAAAGAAAGTTTGTTGAAAAATATGTCGAGATCCATAAGGTCGTTCTCGAATATGTCTTTCAAATCTTTCGAGGCTTTTGAAAAGTTTATCAAAACATAGGTTTCGTATTCGTTTTTGGCAAATTCTTCGGCAAGATAACTTTTTCCCACTCTTCGCGCGCCGTCAATCAACAGAGCAGTGGAGCCGTTGCTTTCCTCTTTCCATTTGACAAGAGAGGAATACGCTTTTCGTTTGAGTTTCATTATGATAAAACCATCCGCAAAATTTTTATTCATTATAACATCTTTTGTCCGAAAAAGCAAGTCCCGAAAGGCAACAAAAGCACCAAAAAGCAAAATTCAAAATGGATAAATGGCACCAAAAAGCAAAATTCAAAACGGCAAAGTGACACCAAAAAGCAAAATTCAAAACGACAAAATGACACCAAAAGACGAAATTTGCAATGTTTTTATATAAAATAAACAGGCAGAGACTTTTGTTTCTGCCTGTTGCTTTGCTTTATTGTTGGCGGCGAAGTATCGGGAAAGCGCATTTGCAGTCGTTTGCGATATTCGTCGAAGTTGTCTGAAATATTTTTTTTGTCCCTCTAAGGTTGGTTAGGGCATTTTGACTATTGTTTTTTTGCCCGAAACGACGCCTGTTTCTATCTCGGCAGCCACTTCGTTGAATTCTATCTCCTTAAAGTCGATTGCGCTCGAAGAAATTCTCTTTGTGGCCAACATATTGATTGCCGTTGAAATGTGTCTCGAGCCGCCCGTTATGCCGTAAACCGACAACTGCTTGTTGATTATCGGAGAAATATCCATTCTTTGATTGTAGATAGATACTTCGTTGTCGGTAAACGCTATCTTTCCGAAACGCTTTATCAATGAGGCTGTCGCGTCGGGAGAGAGCACTCCGTCATCGAGAAAGAGCGCAGCGTCGGCAAGTTTTCCCGCCGTTATCATGAACACCTTCTTCTCGCAGTCCGATGCAGACGTGTTGATAGAGTATGTAACTCCGAATTTCGAGGCTATGGCAAGCCTGCTCTCGTCATCGTCTGTTATTATGGGGGTGATTTGATAGTATAACGCTATTTGAGCCGCCAAAAGTCCCAAGTCCGTCGCGCCCGTTATCAATAAAAATTGTCCCTTCTCCAAGTTAAGAGTGGATATCGCATCGAAAGCCGTCTCGATAACGTCCAACATCAACGCGTCCGTGAGTTTTATGCTCTCGGGGATCTTGTATAAATCATCGGCGGCAAATACCGCAAAGTCTCGCATCGTGCCGTCCTCTGTCCGCCCCAATACCAAAGTTTGGTTGCATTTGTACTCTTCACCGTTGTTGCATATCGAACAGTTGTGACAGGGAACATAAGGAATTATCGCAACCATGTCTCCGCGTTGCAATTTCTTTACGTTCTCGCCGACCTCGGTAACCATCGCCACTGCCTCTCTTCCTATTATCAAAGGAGTGTCTTTGCAGGATATCTTACCGCTGTATATCAACCTGTCGGTGCGGGATAAGGTAGAATATCGGATCTTTACTTTGACACAACCCGAACCTACCGAAAGCGAAGGCAGTTCTTCGCAAACTATCTGTGAAGGCGCTTTTATTCTCCAAGCTTGCATAAATCAACCTCATTGTTTACTTTGAGAAAACGGAATACTCCATTAACCCATATATATTATAACCTAATATTTGCAATAAATCAAGGAATTGAGCCATAAATTTTTAACCGAAAACAGTTGACAAATATCCGTTCAAGTTTTATAATATCCATTGCTTGAATGTAAGCCCTCTTTTTTTGCGCCATTAGCTCAATTGGATAGAGCGTTGGTCTACGGAACCAAAGGCTGGGGATTCGAACTCCTCATGGCGCGCCAGAAAAAATATAGGACACAACTTTTCGTTGTGTCCTATATTTTTGCGCGCCAATCGTCGTTCGACGTCATTCGACGTCGAACCTTGCCCAGACCTCAATCATAGATTGAGGTCCGCTTTGGCTAAAAAAGCAACACCGTTGCTTTTTTGCCCGTCCAAAAGGACGGGCCGCGTCGCGCCCATGGCGCGCACCGAACAAAGGAAGATACAACAAAAAATTGTGTGTTTATTCTATATTTATGCGCGCCAATCGTCGTTCGACGTCATTCGACGTCGAACCTTGCGACCTACCGTCGCAAAGGCGTCCTCTTTGACGTCTCGCTTGATTTTCATACTATATTATGTTATAATGCAAGGACAAAGAAAAGTTTGTCTGAGGTGGAATTTATGAAAGAAGTAAAAATCGAAAAATGTCCGTTTTGCGGGGGAGAAGAATTTATTGAAACAATAGTTTCTTCTTATGGCAGCGTATACCTGCATCCCGTGCCGAAAGGCGGTTTTCGCTCTGCGGCGCTTTTTGTAACGGTTTGTCGCGATTGCGGAAGCGTAGTCCGCGCATATTGTAAAACTCCCGAAAAATTATATTCCAAAAAAGAACGAAGAGATTCTTAAAATCGTTCTCTCTTTGCGCGCCGAGTCCGACGGTATCTGTTGATTTTCACACTCTTTTATGTTATAATTAAATAATATTTGTTTTATTACGACAAAGATGTTTTGGAAAAAATACAAGCGGCGGTCGTTACCGACTCGCAAAACGAGCCTATAAACGACGAAGATGTCGGTGTAAATGTCGGTGTAAATGACGGAAATGTCGGTGTAAACGACGGAAATGTCGGTGTAAATGTCGGTGTAAATGACGAAGATGTCGGTGTAAAATTGTCTTTGACGGCGCGGAAGGTTTTGGAATACTTACATTCGGATAATTCCGCAGATGCCAACAAAATGGCGGAAGTCTTTGCCGTAACAAGGCGAACGGTCGAACGGGCGCTCAAGAAACTGCGTGATAGTGGATATATCCGACGGGTAGGCTCGGATAAAGCGGGCTATTATGAGATTTTGAAGAGCGATCGAAAATCGTAGGCAAGAACAAGGCTCGTATGCGGCGGTATTCGGCTGTAAATATTTCAAGAGGAAGAGAATATTTCGGGCATACAGATAGATAGAAAAAAAGGAAACAAAGGAGAATGGGTTATGGAAACCGAGGATAAGAAGAGAGAAATGCAAAGCGGCGCGGGCGGAGACGCCGACGGCGAGCGTGCCGAGGGGCTTCGAGGCGAGAACTCCGAAGCCGACGGGGGATTGACTATCGAAAGAGTTATGTCGGAGATAGACGGAATGGTCGGCGGGCGAGACTTCAAGCGATTGGCGCGGGAGCTTATCGAGGTGGCTCCGATGATTCACGTCACGGGCAATTACGGTGTTTTTGCGACACAGAGTTATCTTTTCTCGATAGGAGAGGGGTGCGGATCGACGAGTTATCTCAATCTGCTTGCCGCATTGATAAGCGTGTTGGGTTTGAGGGGAGTCAACAGCATTGCCGCGGTATCGGAGGTTGCGTTGGGACCCTACTCGAACGGGACCGAGGCGTTCAACAACGCGCTCATGCAACTTGCCGAGACAGACGGCTCCGTCGTCAAACTCATGTGCATAGACATAAGCGAATGGCTTGACAAGACCGACAGCGCGGAATTCAAGCAATTTTTGCGCGTACTCGAGAGGCTCAATCCTTATTACATATTCGTATTCAAAATACCCTTCGTCGCAAAAGACGTACTTGAAAGGATAAAGTTCTCGTTGAACGATCTTTTGGTCGTGCGTTCGGTGTCCTTCCCGCCCTTGGGACGGAACGACGTCAAGAATTATGCCGAAAGAGAGATAGCAAAATACCGATTCAAAGTCGGCAAAGACGCTTGGGATTATTTCTTCGACAGAATATCCGAGGAAAAGAGCGACGGGAAATTCTACGGACTCGCTACCGTCAAAAAGGTCATTAACGAGTTGTTGTACAACAAAATGCTTGCAGAGTCGGGCAAGAAACGCCCTTCGCTTGTAATTTCCCGAAAAGATATGAGCGCGTTGTGCGGCGTTGTAGAGAAGTCGGAACTTTCGGGTTGGGAGCAACTCGACAGACTCGTCGGCGCGGAAGAGATAAAGAGCAAAATAAAAGAGATAGTGGAAAAGACGGAGCGCGCAAATCAACTTGCGGCGGAGGACAGACCTTGTATTCATGTTCGTTTTGTCGGAAATTCGGGCACGGGCAAGACTACCGTGGCGAGGATATTGGCAAAGATCCTCAAAGAGAAGGGACTGCTTCGCGACGGTAATTTCTTCGAATATGTCGGAAGAGACCTTTGCGGCAAATACATAGGCGAGACCGCTCCCAAGACCTTGAGCATTTGCCGCGACGCGTACGGTTCGGTGCTGTTTATCGACGAGGCGTATTCCGTTTTCCGCAGTGACGACGACCGCGACTTCGGAAGAGAGGCTATTCAAACTCTCGTGGGAGAAATGAAGAACCATAGGACGGACTTTATGGTGATTCTGGCGGACTATGCCGACAATATGGACAGGTTGACGGGAGTGAGCGAGGACTTGAAAAAGTGTTTGACTTATACGCTGAATTTTCCCGATTTTACCCGCGAGCAACTGTACGAGATCTACGCCGCCGCGGTGAAAGAAAAGTTCGCTTACGACGACAAGATACTTCCCGCCGCGCGCGAGTATTTCGAGGGACTGTCTCGGGAATTTATTACGAGCAAAGAGTTCAGTAACGCGAGATTCGTACATAATTTATTGGAGCGCACCTGGGCAAAAGCCGCGTTGCGAGGAGAACTCGACAATTCCGATATTGTGCTGACAAAGGATGACTTCGATTGCGCGAGCAAGGAAAAGGATTTGTCTTTCGATATCCCCAAAAAGACCAAGATGGGGTTCACATTCAGATAAAAAAGGAGGAAATTTTTTATGACGGAGCGAGAGGCTCTCGCACGGGCGGGAGAAGTTTTCGACACAATAGAAAAAGTATTGCAGGAAAGGCGTTGCGCGTGCTATATCTCAAAACCGATATTGAAGATATATTTGACGGTACACGGCGACGATTTCGACTTTCCGATTTTGTTCAAATTCGCGATGGATTGCGGTTTATTGGCGGCGTTCGGCATGCTTCCCTTCAAAGTTCCCGAGAAAAAAAGAAAAGACTTTGCCGTCGCTGTCTGCGCGGCGAATTGGGAGCTTGCGGACGGCTGTTTTAATTTGGAACTCGAGGGCGAGGGACAAATCTATTTCAAAACGACCGCCAATTACATCAACACAAATTTGAGCAAGGAAGTCATCGAGCATATTATAGACTTGACAGCCGCGGCGGTGAATATCTATGGCGGCAAGTTCCGCAAAGTCATCAAAACCGATATGCCCGTGGAGAGAATCCCCGATTATATCAATCCCGAATTTTAGGAGATAAAAAACAATGAGCGAAGATAAGAAAAAGAGCCGAGATGCGGCAAGTAAAGATGCGGTGAGCAAAGAGGAGCAAGAGGAAAGGCGATTTCGTCACACCGTCAATGTGTACGAGACTCTTTGCAAAATGTTGGACGACAGCGGGATAAAATACACGACAAATAAAGAAGATTTTTCCGTACGTTTCTTTTTCGAGGGCGAGAAAAACGAACTTTTGATGGAGTTCGATATAAAGGCGGACGAAGAAAGGGAATTGTTGACTCTCACGTCGCCCGTTCCCGTGATTTTTCCCCGAGAAAAGAGGATCGAAGCGGCAACGGTAATAACTTTTCTCAATTATTATTGGATAAGGGACGGGTTTTTCGATTATAACTCGAGGAGCGGATTGTGCGCTTTCAGAATTACCGCGCCCTATATGAATTGCGAGATTTCCAAAGATGTATGCTCTTATTTGTTTCAAGCGGCGCATTTGACTCTGTCGGAAACCAAAGAAAAATTATACAAATATTCCAAAGGTCTGCTTTCTGCGGAACAAATTTGCGTAAAGCCGTAACACGCTTTTCGCAATGATGTTACGGGGGCTTCGAAAAAGAGGGCGGAGTCCCCTAAGAACAAAATCATATCCGAAAAAAAACTGTTCAAAAGGCGGTAAAAAAACTTATGTGGTACAAATATTTCCTTGCGGGTGTATTTTTGTTTTTCGTCGGCGCAATAATCGGTTGGTGCATAGAAGTCCTTTTCCGACGCTTCTTCAGCGCAAAGAAATGGATAAATCCCGGCTTTCTGACGGGACCTTATCTTCCTCTTTACGGGTTCGGAACGGTAGGCTTGTTTGCGCTTTCGCAACTTCCCGTCAATACGGGAATGCCCGCGCTCGACGCGATACTCGTTATTCTGATAATGGGCGTTGCGATGACGCTCATAGAGTACATAGCGGGACTCATATTCATAAAGGGTATGAAGATAAGATTGTGGGACTATTCCAAACAATGGGGTAACATTCAAGGCATAATATGTCCGCTGTTTTCCTTCTTTTGGCTCGTTGTCGCGGCGGTTTTTTACTTTCTGCTTTCCGAGCCGTTGCTTGCCCTCACCGATTGGTTCGAAAACAACATTTCGTTCGCCTTCTTCGTCGGCATAGTTTTGGGCGTTTTTATAGTGGATATGGCTCATTCTTTCGACTTGTCGGCGCGAATCCGCCGCTTCGCAAAGGAACACGAAGTCGTCGTTCACTTCGAGAAACTCAAAGAGACTATCTACGATAAAGTCAAAGAAGTCGGGGACAAGCACCCCGGATTCATTCTTCCGTTCAAGCGTCTCGAAAGTCTGAAAGACCAACTGACTGCGGTCAAAGAAAAGTTCTCTTCGGCGACGGCGGCAAAATCCCGAAAATCTTCGGAAAAGGACGACAATCCCAAAGAAAACAAATAAGTTTTGCCCGAAAAAGGAGCCCGTATGTTCAATAGGTTGTTTCAAAAGTATGCGCGCGCGATAAGCGACGCCAACGAAAGAAAAAGGTTATATACTTTGTTTTGCGCAAGGGTCATCATGTCTTTGTTTTTTTATCTCTTGTGCGTCGCCATTATAGTCGAGGCTGTCTCTTTATCCCAAGCTATGGAGAGCGGAGAGAGCGATATGCCTTTTATCGTGTTCGGGTTGACGCTGTTTTTGTGGCTTTCGTCGGGGATAGCGGCTTTTGTATTATGGCTCGTGTTCAGAACGGATTTCCGCGCAATTCTCAACCGCGCCCCCTCGAAAGACGAGATGCCCGAGGTCGTGAATTACAGACAAAATACAGTCGAGGAAAGAAAGAGCCTCATAAAATCGCTGTGGTGGGCGATCGCTCTTCTCGTCCTCGGAATAGTCTTTTTGATAGTCGGAATAACAATCGATACGATACAAAATCCCGATGTGGACGACTTCGGTTTGTGGAGTGGGTTGGGTACGGGAGTGATGGCAGCTTGCTTATTGGTGTTTTTCTTTTCTTTTGTGATTTTCAAGACTAAACAGATTCCGCAAAAAAAGACCGAAAACGAGGTCAAGGCGATCGACGAGGCGCAAGGACGCAAACACAGATATTCTTTGCAAGAGGACGCGAACGCTTACCTTTTCGGATATTTGTTCCCCACGCCGAAGTTATGTCGTCAAGCAGAAGAACTCAACAAAAAGAGAACGACGGCGACTTTACTTTCTATAATAATTTCGCTTATTGTTGGAATAGCGATAGACGTTCTTTTCTTTACTCCGTTGATATTCGGAAAAAATCTTTGCGGATATTGTATTCCCGTAGCGATGACGACTGTTATTATAGGCGCGATCGTCGTTGTTATAAAATACGAACTCAAAGAGATCGCTCTCGAAAAACAGCAGAAAAAAGAATTTGAAACTTATTCGGTTTATCTCAAAAATGCGGAGATTTTCGAAAAATACCGAGCCTTTTCCAAAGGTAAGGGCAGAGTGATCGTTTATTTTATCATCGCGAGCATAGTTATTGCCTACGCTTTGGCTGCTGTTTTCCCCGATAAAATGTGGTCGCTTGTCTCCATAGTTCCGATCTATGTCGCTATCGGACTCAATAACTTCTTTCTGTCCTCGCTCCGAAAAGAAGTGAAAATTATCGAGGACGAAATAGACAATGAGGGCAAAAACATAAAATTCCGAGTCGAAAACAAAGTCCCTTCACAAGATACGGCGACCCTTAGTTCGGACTTTTCGGGCGTTTTCGTTTCGACAACAAACGACCTCGCTCAATACCGTTTTCAATCCCCGTATTGCGTTTTGGGACTTGACAGCGACTCCAAAAAAGTGGACTCGTTGTCCCTTTTTGTCGATGAAAACAATTTGATAAATACCTCCGTATCCATGCCTCAAAACGTCTCGGATGCTTGCCTTTATCTTGCCGATGACAGAACTTATCCCGAGGACTTTGTCCGCCGCTGCGACTTTCCTTCCCGATACGCCTACGACAATCAAAACAAAATCCTCGTTTTCGGAGAACCTTGCGAGTCGGTATGCCGAATTTTCTCCAACGTTTATGTCTCTCTCGATGACAACGGAGCCTTGCAAAGCGTGTTCGTTACCGAGATCGACCTCGAAAGAATCCCCGACGACCGCAACGCTTAAACGACAGAAAAATGCGGGTTCGGAACCGAATCTGTCGCTTATAGGAATATTCCCTATAAAGTTTTGGGATTACATTCCCAAAAGTATAAAATTTTACGGAGTTTTGGTATTACATTCCCAAAACTTCTTGACTTTTAAGAGAGAAAAAAGTATAATGGGACTATGTTGATAGAAAGAAAGAGATATATAGAAGAGCTTAGGGCGTTCAGGGACAAGAAAGTCATAAAAGTTATAACGGGCGTAAGGCGTTGCGGCAAGTCCACTCTTTTGGAAAGTTTCATGGAGATGTTGCTCGGCGAGGGCGGGCATAATGTCATATATCTGAATTTCGAGGATTATGACAATATTCGTCTATGCGATCCCGACGCGTTGTATGCTTATATCAAAGAGCGTCTGAAAGAGGACAGGATGAATTATATATTTCTCGACGAGATCCAACTTGTCGGGAATTTTGCCCGCGTCGTTGACGGGCTTTTTATAAAGAAGAATACCGATTTGTATATAACGGGCTCCAACGCGTATATGTTGTCGGGAGAGATAGCGACTATGCTGTCGGGAAGATATGTGGAGATATCGATGTTGCCGCTGTCTTTTGCCGAGTTTTTATCGGCAAGAGGGGGAGAGACGACCAAGCGCTTCGGCGAATATCTCGAGTTCGGCTCCATGCCTTATGTACTCGAATTCGAGGGAAAGAAGAAGGAAACGGATATTTATCTCGACAGTCTGTACAACACCGTGATTTTGAAGGATGTCATGACGAGAAACACGATAACCGACCCCATGATGCTCGAAAGCGTGACTCGCTTTATCTTCGACAATGTCGGAAACCTTGTTTCTCCAAAAAAAATCGCCGACTCGATGACGAGCGCGGGCAGAAAAATAGATACAAAAA
The DNA here is from genome assembly GCA_947581755.1 of uncultured Clostridia bacterium. Lineage (GTDB taxonomy): Bacteria > Bacillota > Clostridia > Christensenellales > Pumilibacteraceae > CANPVN01. The sequence goes on from CANPVN010000010.1 coordinate 48,090, forward strand.
CCGTAGAAAAATATCTTGCGGCATTGACGCGCAGTTTTATCGTCTATCGCCTCGGCAGATATGATATAAAGGGCAAACAATATCTCAAGACTCTTGATAAATACTATGCCGTCGATATGGGAATAAGACGCGCGCTCCTGGGCAAAAGCGCAACGGCAAACCTCGGCTCCGCGCTGGAAAACATAGTCTGTCTCGAACTTATGAGAAGAGGTTACAAAGTGTTTGTGGGCAAAGTCGATTCTTCCGAGGTGGATTTCGTCGCCCTCTGCGACGACGGGATCCGTTACTTCCAAGTCTCCGCCTCTGTTCGCGACGAGACGACGCTGTCCCGAGAACTTGCGCCCTTCTCGAAGATCCGCGACGATTACCCCAAATTTCTCTTGACTCTCGACCCCGACCCCGCCGCCGACTATGACGGCATTTCCCGCCTCAATCTCCTCGATTGGTTGCTCGCGTCCGATACGACAGAAAAATGCGGGTAGCGGACCGAATCTTTCGCTTACAGAGATATTCCCCATAAAGTTTTGGGATTACATTCCCAAAAGTATAAAATTTTACGGAGTTTTGGGATTATATTCCCAAAACTTTGCTTTTATCGAGCGTTTTTAGCGGCTTTCGGAATACAAAACGTTTCTTTTGCTGCGACTGTCATAGATTAAACGACAGAAAAATGCGGGTTCGGAACCGAATCTGTCGTTTATAGGAATATTCCCTATAAAGTTTTTGGGATCGGAGTCCCGAAAATATAAGAAGCCGCATTATAACTATATATTTCACCCGATGAGTCGGATAAAATACCGTTTCAGATTGAAAAAGTTGCAAAGACTGTTTTGGGGCGTTTTTAATATGTTTTGTTGTTAAAATCGGGATTTTTCGACTTTTATATATAATAAAGGAAGCGTTTGAGGGCTGAAAAGGGGCGTCGGCTGCCGTCGGAACGGGGAGACTCGGAAAGCAGCCGAAAAAAAGTCTAAAAAAAATTAAAAAAAATTTAAAAAAGTGCCTCAAAACCCTTGACATCTCTTTAAGAGTATGATATTATATGTAAGCTGTCTCGTGAGGGACAGCGCAAACACCGACAACAAGTTAGAACTTCCCTTTCGGGACAACCTGACGACCATGTATTGCTTTCATATCAATACCGCTGGCATAAAGATATTAACTGTTGTAAATATCGCTTATGCTTTTTTTATCCCCTCGGGGAAAGAAAGTCGGTGGGACTCGAACATTGACAACTGCATATACAATCAGATATTAAATACGAGTAAAGTAAAAACGTGTAATATGTATAAACAAATACAATTTACGCTGAGTTGAAAAACGAGTTATTTTATATGTCTTGTAAGTAAATTGAACTGAAAAAATGGTCAAGATTGAAACCATAAAATTCGAAAGAATTTATGAACGGAAATAGATTAAGCTATTAAGAGCATATGGTGGATGCCTTGGCATCAGGCGCCGAAGAAGGACGTGACAAGCTGCGATAAGCTACGGGGAGCTGCAAATGAGCTGTGATCCGTAGATGTCCGAATGCGGAAACGCACTTACAGCAATGTAAGTATCATTACATGAATCCATAGTGTAATGAGGGGAACCCGGGGAACTGAACCATCTAAGTACCCGGAGGAAGAGAAAGTAAAACAACGATTACCTGAGTAGTGGCGAGCGAACGGGTAAGAGCCTAAACCGCCTATAGTAACATATAGTCGGGGTTCGGACTCACAAACGCACTTAATCACAGTAGCTGAAGATCGGTGGAAACCGGCACAAAATAAGGTAACAGTCCTGTAAGCGAAACCGTGATTATAGCAGTGAGTATCCAGAGTACCATCGAGCACGAGAAATTCGGTGGGAATGTGGGAGGCCCATCTCCTAAGGCTAAATACGACCTGATGACCGATAGAGTATAGTACCGTGAGGGAAAGGTGAAAAGTACCCCGGAAGGGGAGTGAAATAGTACCTGAAACCGTATGCTTACAAGCAGAGGGAGCACAACGCCTTTGGGCAAGTGTCACCTCGTACTTTTTGTAGAACGGGCCGGCGAGTTACGTTATGTTGCGAGGTTAAGATGTTCAGCATCGGAGCCGTAGCGAAAGCGAGTCTGAAATGGGCGCCTAAGTAGTGTGACGTAGACCCGAAACCGGATGACCTACCCATGAGCAGGATGAAGCAGAAGTAAAATTTTGTGGAGGTCCGAACACACGCC
>CANPVN010000011.1 GCA_947581755.1 uncultured Clostridia bacterium
TCGAATTATCTCGAAGATGCGGCGACTGAGATTCAGGTTCAGGGGCTTGAACTTGATTATACTTGCGTGCTTTGGGACGCCGATATGCGGTGTAAAAATGGGGAGTGGCATTACTATCGTTTTAACGGCCAAACCAAGTGGATAGAGCAAACGGCAACTACTGAAAACAAGCAAGAACTCATGAAATATATGTTAAACGCATATCGAGTTTTGATGACGCGCGCGAGAGCCGGAATGGTGATCTGCGTCCCCTACGGGAATGCAAATAAAACAGCTGGCGGTTTTTGGGAGGACAGCACCCGCTTGCCTGAATATTATGACGGTACCTATCAATATTTGAAGAGTCTGGGGCTGGAAGAAATATAAATCACGTTCTGCAATTTTGAGGATTGAAGAACTAACATCAAGGAGATAAGGTGTTATGTCAAATAAAGAAATTACCGTCAAAGGGTTAGATGTCAGATATAAGAAAATAGACAAAGAGGACTATATATCTCTCACCGATTTGGCGCGTTACGCAAATCCGACCGAACCGAAAGTTCCGATTGCCACATGGATGCGTAGCAAGGACGTCATATCCTATCTTGGGCTGTGGGAGACGTTGCATAACCCCGATTTCAAAGGACACGAATTCGAGGCCTTTGAGAATGCGGCAGGCAGACACAGCTTCTACCTTTCGCCGCAAAAATGGATAGACGCAACCAATGCGATTGGTATCATTTCCAAGTCGGGAAACAATGGCGGAACATTCGCGCATAGAGACATCGCCTTTGAGTTTGCGAGTTGGTTAAGCCCGGAGTTTAAGTTGTATTTAGTCACGGAGTTTCAGCGGCTCAAAGCGCAAGAACAGCAAGCACTTGAATGGTCGGCAAAGCGTGAACTCGCCAAAGTGAATTACCGCATCCATACAGACGCCATCAAGGAGAATATCGTTCCCACGCTCACCGAGGAGCAACTCAAATACGTCTATGCCGACGAAGCCGACCTTCTCAACGTTGCACTGTTCGGCAAGACCGCCGGCGAGTGGCGGAAGGAGAACCCGACCTTAAAAGGCAATATCCGCGATTATGCCACTATCGAGCAACTGCTTGTAATTGCCAATATGGAAAGCTACAATGCTATTTTGATTGAGCAAGGCGTTCCACAAGCAGAGCGTTTGCAACGTCTCAATGATATGGCGCGCTCTCAACTGCGTGTGTTGCAGCAAAGCAATTCTCGCCTACTTACGGATGGTAGGAGACAATAAAAAGTTTTATATCATTCAATATACGGCGGCAAATTTCCTTGACATTCTCTCCATAATTCATTATAATACAACGATTTGGCAAAAGCCATTTGGGCGGCATGGGATACAAGGAGTTTATTATGAGCGATTTTAGGTATGTAACAAAAGCGGAGTACGCAGACGCAAAGGAAGGTTTGGAAAGATTGATCCATGCTGTACAAAATGAAGTACGGGAAGATTTTACGTTTCAGTACAAGTTTATTGGCAGTGTGGCGCGGAATATGGTCACAATGGATTGTTCATCGAACGTAGGTTATGACTTCGATGTCAATATTTATGTCAACGATGACGATGAAAACTATTCTGCAAAAGAAATAAGAAATATTTTAAGAAAGGCATTTGATAAATTTAACCGTCAATTCCAATATGATTATACCGAAGATAGCACGCGAGTTTTAACTATCAAGGTGAAGGACAGACAAAATTCAAAAATTTTACATAGCGCGGATTTCGCCGTCGTATATGATTGCGATGATGGGCGTCAACAGTATATTCACTATAACAAAAATCAGAACAGCTACGAATGGCAATATCAACCAAAGGGATATTACGAATTATCCGAGCGTGTAGACCTAATCAAGCAATATCGCCTATGGCAAGAAGTTCGTAATCTGTATATTGAAAAGAAAAATCATAACCTTGCCGGTAAAAAATCGCGCGCTTTATTTGCCGAAACAATAAACGAGATTTATCAGCAAAATTTTAAGTAAACCGCAATGGAAGCGACACGCAAATCTGCTTTTCGTATCTGAATAGTTCAAATTCGGATGCCGACGTGCCGCCAAAACAAAGTCGTTTGAATTTAGGTTCAAGCGGCTTGTTTTTTGCTTTTTTCGGCGATTATTTGTGAGTATTGGTTTATGTCGGCGATTATTTGCAACGGTTATTAATTTTTATAAATTTGTTTAATTTTTATTGGATTTTCAGTTGACATATTGTCATATTCGGTGATATTATATATGTATATTTTCAATATTTGTAGGTTTTTATGAATATAGATTCTTTTCTTCTTGACATCGGTATATTTCCCAATAAAGCAGCGTTCAAATATATTAAAGTTGCCATGCAATGCGATTCCGCTGCTATGTGCGAAGTATATAAATATGTTGCCGACTCATGCTCGACAACGACCAATACTGTGTATGATTCAATACGCCGAGCGATAGTGTTTGCCAACACTTGCGGCAAACTCAAAAACATAAACAACTATTTCGACGTAAAAATTTACTCGGAAGAGAAGGATTTAACCACTTCCGAATTTTTATCCTTACTGAAATTCAAATTTTCATCAACGAACGCCGCGTAAGGTATCTGCAAGCCCGCTTGCGCTTATTTGTAACTTGGACACGGAGGGGAAATATTAGATTATCCACGATACCTTTGAAAAAATATCCTATGCTGATTTACAGATACCATACGGGGATCTGAATAACATTTTCGCGCAAGACGCCCGGTTGAGGGCATAAACACACTATTGCGCCCGTGCCACGCTTCTTGTTCTCTATCTTGTCAAGTACGGTGAACGCCACCGTTTCATCGGCAGTTACCTTTACACCTTGCTTGATTTCGATTGGATAAAGTACTCCGTTTTCTTCGATGATAAGATCTATCTCGCTTTTTGCGTCTACTTCCTTGCCGTCTTTCAGCGCTTTTTTCTTATCCTTACCGCGATAATAGGAGACGCAATAGCGGTAGTCAATACCGCAATTTGAGTGCGATTTCAAAATTTCGGAGACTACGAATGTCTCAAAGAACGCTCCGCTCATCGCTCCCACGGCGAGCGTTTCGGGAGTGAGCCAGCGGGTGAGATATGCGGCGAGTCCTGTGTCGCGGAAGTAGAGTTTCGGCGTTTTGATCGCCCGTTTCAGCACCGATGAAGTATAGGGTTCTAACAAAAAGATGATGCCCGACGCCTCCAAAATGGAGATCCAATTCTTGACCGTCGTCTGATCCTTGCCGATTTCATTGGCAATATTGGAATAATTGAGCATCTGTCCCGTTCGCGCTGCGGCGGCGACCATGAACTTGCGAAAGTCATCCAAATTCTGTACGGCGGAGAGGCTCCTCACGTCCCGTTCCAAATAGGTCTTTACATAGCTTGCGTAGAACGTCGCCCAATCGACGTCACGGTTTTGGAGTTCGGGGTAGCTTCCTCGGTGAATGATTTCCCAGATATTCTTGGGCGGCTTTGCCGACTTGCTGCGTTCCTGCACATATTCCATTGTAGGAAGAAACCGCTTGTTAAAACTATCGCCTGCGATTTCACGCAGAGATAGTCCGCATAATTCAATAATACCGACTCTGCCCGAAAGCGACTCGGAAACATTTTTCATGAGTTCAAACGGTTGAGATCCCGAAAGACAGAAAAGACCTTTTTCAGCTTCCTCGTCGCATTTGAGCTTTATATATCTGAAAAGATTCGTCACGTACTGTACCTCGTCATAAATGACGGGCGGAGCGTTGAGCAACATAAAAGTTTCAGGAACGTCCTTTGCTTGTGCTTCGATAAAAGGATCGTCAAACGAAACATACTTTTTGTCGGGAAACAACTTTTTAAGCATGGTCGACTTTCCCGTTTGGCGCGCACCCGTTACCAGAATGCACTTGAATGTTTTATCGCACCGCTCAACAAGCTCTTCAATGCTTCTTTGAATATATTGCATATTTACCCTCACGAAAAAACGACTAATCTCGAATCATTTTCGAGATTAGTCGTATTATATACTGTTTTGTTGATATTGTCAAGCTTTTTCTGTTCGGTTCTTTATGGTTAACCTTATTCTTTTTTACTTCGCTTGAGGCAGGGCGTGCCTTTGTATTCGGAGAGGCATAGCCGAGCCGACTTGTTATATACCAAGCGCACACTATCATCTCAATAGGGAGAAAAACAAGGTAATTTTGGCTTACGATTATATTATTCTTTTTGTCCAAAAATTCAGTTTAATGACCATATTTTCATTGCGTTTTCTATTTTAATGTGTTATACTATTTATGCGAAACAAACTTTAGGTATATTTAGGAGGCATGATTTTTTTATTTTCAGAATAATATAGTAAACTATTAGAATAAAACAAGTATAATTTTGTTACTACTGCTCAAAATAGGATTCGGTAAAAACGCAACTCCTTTTTTTGGGTAGTAGTTAAGTAATTTCATGCTTATCCATAAAGTTTGTTTCGCGACAATCGGAGTTTGCGTTTTTCGTGCGCTGACTTCGGTTGGCGCATTTTTTATTTTATAAAGGAGAAAAAGTAATGCAAAATGAAAATAAAAAATCCTATATGAAGTATATTGGTATATCAATCTTGATTGTTATAATAGCAATTATTTTATTTGTTGTGTTTTCTTTGCCAGATGATAGTAACAATGGCGCATACAGCAGTAAATGCGGTGTATGTTATCGAACTTTTACTGACAACAGTAATTGCAGAAGCATTTCAAAAACAGGCATGTGCAAACAATGTTATGAAAATTTTAAATATGCAACAGGACGTAGCGACATAACCGAATTCGGCATTTTTGCATATCAAACTGATTTTGATTTGTTGTGTTATTCTAAAAAACGTCAGAGTATTTAATTAAACGTGAGTTAAAATTCCCTGAATTATTTTTAGGAGGAATTATATATGACAAGCGGTGTGGACTTAGCTCTTTTGGCGTTGTAGGTGCGATAATAGTTGCAGTTATACTTTTATGTTTTCTTTATCGCACAATAAATTCTGTCACATCCAAGTCGTTTGAACGCTCTTCAAGCGGCTTTTATTATTTGCGGAATTGGGGCGTTTGTTGTTTGATGCAATGGCGTACAAATCTTTTTAACAGATAACTTTACAAGCGATGATTTTGGTGATATAATATTTTCGGGAGGGACAGCAGAATGAAAACATTCGGTTTGAATTTGCAAGGGCGTATTATATAAAGGAGCGGACTTATGGCAAATAAAGAAATTATAGTTGAAGGTTTGGAAGTTGGATATAAACAAATCAACAAAGATGATTATATTTCCGTAACGGATATAGCCAAATATTTTAACCCAAAAGATCCGTCCGGAGTTGTCCGTAATTGGATGTCAAATAAAGATTCCTTTGACTTTTACAGTCTATGGGAAGAAATAAACAATCCCGATTTTAATTCCGTGCAAATGCGCAGAATTAAAATCGAAGAAGTCGGTTATAACCGCTTTACCATGACTCCCAAACGATGGAAAGAGGAATTTAACGCAATAGGGATCATACCAAGCGCGGGAAAATACAGCGTAGGAACATTCGCGCATCGAGATATTGCCTTTGAGTTTGCGAGTTGGATAAGTCCGCAATTCAAACTGTATCTCATAACGGAATTTCAACGACTCAAAGCAAAGGAGTACCAATCGCTCGAATGGTCGGCAAAGCGCGAACTCGCCAAGGTCAACTACCGCATACACACGGACGCTATTAAGGAAAATATCGTTCCCACACTTACCGAGGAACAACTCAAATATGTCTATGCCGACGAAGCAGACCTTCTCAACGTCGCCCTGTTCGGCAAGACCGCCGCACAGTGGCGCAAAGAAAATCCGACTTTGAAGGGCAATATCCGCGATTATGCCACGATAGAGCAACTGCTTGTTATCGCCAATATGGAAAGTTACAACGCCATTTTGATTGAGCAAGGCGTTCCGCAAGCAGAGCGTTTGCAACGCCTCAACGATATGGCGCGCTCTCAACTACGCGTGTTGCAACAGATCGATACTTCTCATTTGCTTGGGAAAAAGAATTAGACTTTATTCAAAAAGTATATTTGTTTTACAGAATCATAGACAACTCGAAAACTCCGCTGAATGTCAAGGGTTCAAACCGACTTGCACTCGTGACGCCATTAGCACCAAATTTGAACTTTAAGAGTTCAAGTTGAGTGCTTTTTTATTTTAAAGACTTATCAGCGGATTCGGGACATAGCGATCGAAATGATTTATTTGTCAATGCCGAAAAGCAAATTTGGTTCTATATCGAATTTTTGATACAACAAAAGTATACTGTCATACCCGGGTTTTTTATTTCCCCGAAGCCATTGACTGACTGTCGTTTGATTGACGCCCAAAATAGCGGCAAACGCTTCCTGCGATAAACCTTGCTCTTGCATAACTTGGCGGATAATATCTATATAATACATATAAAAATTTTACAAAAAATCAGGTCAAAAGACTTGACTTAGGTCAAAAGACCTGATACAATACCAATATAATATTTATATAGGAGGCATTTTATGCAAGCAGCACGTTTTCTATTGACTTTTTTTCTCGGTTTTTTGGGTAGTTTTATAATCAACCATACCACATTAAAGCCAAACGGCTGGAAATCCAGGACTTGTGCCTATTTCTTTTTGGGTTGCCTTACTTTGGGAATTTACAGTTTGGTTGCGTCTATATGCAACTTAACATTCAAAGAAGATAAAGGAAGCAATATAGGCTACTTTAAGGATTAAGCCCATCCCCGAAACAGGGATATTCGATTATCCGTGATAACGGGTTAAACAATCTCGGTATTTGCTTATTGTCTTTATGTGGCGGTGAAGTTTGGGTTTGTTTGGGAAATTTGTCGCTCTAAACGAAAAAAAAGAAGAGAGAAGGGAATGCGTTGCAGAAAACAAGGCGTTTCCTCTTTTTTTGCTTATGAATTATGCGCGAGGGCGTGGCAATTGCGAATGTGACGAAAGGTGTCGTGACAAAACGCTTTCTTTGGAGTATAATGGACTTACAAAAGACGCTCGTTTTTATTGACGAGATAAGTTGCAAAAATTTTATTATCCAAATAGAGAAGGAGACAAACGATGACTTTCGGAGAAAAACTCAAAAAATTGAGAAAGGACAACGACATAACGCAAGAGCAACTTGCCGACAAAATATTTGTCACGAGAACGGCGATATCCAAATGGGAGACGGGCAAAGGGTTCCCCGCAATCGACAGTCTCAAGGCGATTTCCGCATTGTTCGGCATAAGCATTGACGAGTTGATTTCCGACGCGGACGTTGAAAATAAAAGGCTGCTCGATAAAAAGTTCTCGAACAGGCTTTATGTTGCGTCGGTTATTTGCTTGACGCTTGCGACGATTTTTTCTTTGGCGGCGTACTTTTTTCATAATCGATATCTTATGATAGGAGGCGGCTTATCTGCGTTGGGCTATGTGATTTTCGGCTATTTTGTCAGACCCAAAGACAGGCGTTTTGCCGCAAAAAAATTGCTTATCGCCTATATAATATCCCGAGTGGCGGTGTTGCTTTTCGTGATCGGGGTTATGATACTCACTTTTATCGAAATAGAATAATAACTTGCCAACCTTTGTTTTGTGTGATATAATTCTCTTGAAAAATTTTTTTCGGGAGAGAATTATGCGAAGGAATGAAAGAGAAATATCGGACAAAAAAGAGATGATAGATGTACTTAAACGTTGTTCCGTTTTGAGGATTGCGTTTTTCGACGAGGGGTATCCTTATATCGTGCCTGTGTCGTTCGGAATCGAGGAAAAGGGCGATTATCCGATTTTGTATTTTCACTGCGCTCTCGAGGGTAAAAAACTCGACTGTATCGAAAAGAACGGCAACGTAGGCATAGAAGCGGATATTTATTACAAGACCGAGCCTTTGGGACACGGCATTACCGCGCGCTACGAGAGCGTCATAGGCTGCGGAAAAGTCAAAAGAGCGGAGGGCGAAGAGATAATCTCGGGACTGAACAGCATATTTGCTCACTACGGTTATGAGGATTTTGACGTAAAGAGTTGCGCCTCATTGTCTCGCACGGCGGTTTTCGGGATAGTTTTACATTCTCTCACGGGGAAACGGAATCTTCCCGTATGACCGAGCCTTTCGGCGAGTCGGGCGTTAAACAGAACGGAGTTTTCGAAAGAGAGGACGTCTTGTCAGGCGTCCTTTGTTTGATGGGCTTTTTTGATATTCGCGTTGGCTTTCAGGATCATCGCTATTCCCACAATGAGGGTAATGATACAGACAAAAGCGCCCGTTATGGCATTCATAACCGAAGCGTTGATGGAATTGTCGGTGTTGAACTCTTTGAGCATAGAGGATTGCAGAGCAAGCAAGGAAACCATCGCGTCGGCAAGTCCTATATCAGTGATCGCTTTTACCGTTATTTCGTCGGATTTTCTGTTTTTGAGGTATCGTATCACCGTTAAGACTACTTTATAAAAGGCGTAAAATGCGAAAGCGTATATGCTCATTCCGCGGTGCGAGAACGAGGACGACTCCAAGACCATCGAGGCGATCGCAAATGACAGCACAAAGGGGAGAAAGGTGAGTAAAATTCCTATTCTCTTGTAAACTACGGTGTCGCGGACAAAAGTCAACGAAGAGTCCTGACCGTTTTTTACGGCGCGGCGTCTCTTAAGATGATAACCGATGATACTTCCGCGCATTGTCATCAATATCGCGTAGTATGCGGAAAGCGCGCCGAACCATATCGACCCCGAAGAAAAGGCGAGAACGGCGTTATATATCGTGAATGTCATATTCAGAACGAAGGAGCAAATCGAAAAGATGACGGCGCGATAACCGTATTCCGTAAGCAATCTGTTCCAGAACGGCTTTTGTTCGGTATTTTTCAGAATGAAAAATTTTATGTTAGGGAAATTGCGGATAAAACCGTAAACAGCGTATATAGCGGTTACGCCCATAATCGATAACAAGACCATACCCAAAGTTTCGTAGCGGGATAAATCGGAGTTCGTCATTATCACCATTCCCGATATCCAGGAAACGAAAGAGACGATGGCGATGATCGTCACGAACATAAAGGGCGGTCTTATTAAGAACTTTGCTGTTTTTTTGATAAATCGCATAATTATTTCCGATTAAAATTCCTCTATTATAACGAGAGTCCCTTCATGTACCGTTATGACGGCATGCTCCGAGACGATCTCGTTGCTGACTCCCAACGGTTCGTCGGGAATCAAAGTATATCCGTCGAGAGGATATTTGACTCCCGACAGAGAGACTCGCGTCGGCTTTTCGAAGGCGAACACCGAAAGATAGCGACAGCCTTTTTCAAGCGTAGTTTCGCCGTTGCGCAACACTCTTACATTCATATCGTCTCCCGCAAGATAAACGTCTGTTCCCTGTTTGACAAGCCCCGCGACGAGAGAGATGTTTGCGATGGTATGAGAAAGTCTTTTGCCGCCGAGTCCGCCGTAAATGACGAATCGTTTATAACCGCGGGCTTTGCCTATCATGACTGCTTCCGCGGTATCGGTAAAGTCCTTTTCGGGCTTGAGTTTTATCATTTCGACGTTGTTCAAATCCTTTGGAACGGGGGAAGAATCGAAGTCTCCGATAATTATATCGGGTTTTATATTATTTCCGAGTAAAGTCACATATCCGCCGTCGGCTGCGATGACCAAATCAGCCTCGGTTCGAGAGAACTGCACTTTTTTCGCGCCCGAGGCTCCGACGATATAGCAAGTTCTTGCCATGGAAATTCTCCTTATATTTATATTATTATACCGAAAAAGAGAACAAAAGACAATCAAAATCGTTAATTTTTATAAAACGCTTGCATTTTCCGAATTATAGGTGTATAATATAACCACAATTCGGCGATTGAGCGAATGAGACTTTTTTTGTCTCGAGAGCAGGGGAAGTACGGTGAAATTCCGTCGCAACAGTCATTACGGTTACAGTCCGATAGCCTGCCGTTCAACTCGGTTATTTATTACTGTGTTTCTTGGGCAAAAGGGGAAATCAAAGTAAGCGCGATCGTTTCGGACGCACCCTTTTCGGGCGCGTCTTTATTTTTTATAAAGGAGATCGAAAATATATGAAAAAACTTTTGGGATTTTTATTCTCGGTACTGAGCCTTTTGGCTTTATGTTGCGGCTTTGCCTGCGCTCCGTCGTCGGGCTACAACGGCGCAGAATTGATAAGCGTCTCGGGCACCACGATAGTTATAAGAGCCACCGAGACTTCGGGAACTTTGTACGACGCTCTCGAGGCGTTTGACGAGGCAGACCTTATCGATATCGATGGGGAAGAGGGGCAATACGGCTACTTTATCGAGGAGATAAACGGCTATAAACCCGTAAATAACGAGTTATTCGCTCTTTATACCACCCTCGGAGAATATAAAGGAGTCACATATTCCGATGCTTCCTGGGGAACTTACGAGTACGAAGGCAGAACCCTTGCCTCCGCCGCAAACGGAGTCTCGGGTACTCCGTTGGTTGAGGGAGAACTCTATATTATCGCGCTCTCTTCTTATTGATAACCCATGACGACGAAAAAACTCGCGGCTTGCGCGGTGATGACTGCGTTGCTCCTCGTGCTTCAACTTGTTCTCGGCTATGTCTCGGGAGTGGAACTCGTTACCGTTTTTTTGCTGTGTTTTTGCTATACTTTCGGCATAACGTGCGGCATGATAACCGCCACGGCTTTTTCGTTGTTGCGTTGCCTTATATGGGGCTTCGCTCCCAATGTTATCGTGCTTTATCTTGTTTACTATAATCTTTTCGCGCTGCTGTTCGGCTTTTTGGGATTTCATAAAAAACCACTGTGGCTGTGCCCATTGCTGTTGTCCGTCCTTATCGCAGTATCGGCGTACTTTGCCTCGGCGGGAGTCCCCGTAAGCATTGTCTATCAAAGCAGAGTTTCCGTTATGCTGTGGATACTATATGCCGTAATGTCACTCATACTTGCGCTGTATGTCGGACTTATTATAAGCGGAAAAGGACAAAAAAGCCAAGAGACCGCCGCAGTCACTGCGCTTGCGGCATTTTGTACCGTGATGTTCACTCTCCTCGATGATGTGATAACGCCGCTTATGCTCGGCTATTCTTTCTCCGCCGCAGTCATCTATTTCTATAACGGCTTCATCGCCATGTTGCCTCAGACTTTATGCGCCGCAATCAGCGTCTTTCTCTTATTCCATCCCCTGAAAACCCTTTTGCTTAAAGCAACGGTGTGATACCATATTGTCCAAGGCGCCATTCGTTAATGATATGGTTTACGATTTCTGTTGATTAATAAGTTACAAGTTGTTTTTTTAAGACGCTGCTCTCGGTTTCTAACTCGAATTTGAAGTCCTATTTGTGATCGTAACAATAGGCGATATAACCGATCTTGCTTTTTTGACACTCTTGTCGAGCTTGGGGAGGCATTTATTAATCTAATTGCGCCATATTAATGAATTTAGGTGGTTTCAGCGAGGTATAAGCAAGGTAATAGAAAAAAATATATGGATTTGATATGTTCATCAAAGGTGTCGAGCGAGCGACTTTGAGAAATTTCAAATTATTCGATTTTCCGTTAACTAAAGTATGTGATTCTTTGTAATAAGGAAGCATAAATCATATTAATTCACTCGTCGGTTGGTGAAATATTAAGGAACGCGCAAAAAAATCATTGTTGACTTTTACGTCAAAACATTTTATAATATATAATCAATATATAAGAGGTGTTATGTATGGAACAATACAGAGACGTTTGGCTTGCCGAGAAAGTCGGCGAATTTATCGGATTTTATAACAGAGAATTCTTCTGTTTGGATAATTTTTCATCTTTTGGGTTTATTTACAGAGGGAAGTATTATCAGACGGTGGAACATGCCTATCAAAGTTTGAAGTTCGCTTATACCTCGCCCGAGCTCGAAGAAAAAATCATCAATTGTTTTTCGGCTTATGACGCGCAAAAAATAGCTCATGAGAATACGACTTTGCAATCCGCAAGATGGGATGAAATTAAAGTTTTTGTGATGGAAGAACTTCTCAGAGCAAAAATCTCTCAACACCCTTATGTAAAGAAAAAATTGTTGCAGACCGTTGATTATACCATTTGCGAGGACAGTCCAAAAGATGACTTTTGGGGCATCGGTCCTAATAGAGACGGACGAAACGAACTCGGCAAACTTTGGATGAAACTCAGGAAAGAAATTCAAAACGAATCAAACATTTGAGTCGATTTGTTTTTGCGTTCAAAAAAACGTTATAAAGAAATTTGAAAAAAGAGCAAAAAAATTTTGTTGTTTATGCTTGCGTTACATAAAAGTTTGTGCTAAAATACGCTATATAACTATATAAACGTATCGGAGAGTTTATGGAAAAAAAGAGATATGTACCTATTGTATTTGTGGCGATTTTGGTGCTCCTTATTTCCGCAAGCGTATATATTGCTTGCGGCGGAATGTTATCTGCTTTTGGCAACAAAACATCGATTGTCAGTGACGATGGCATTAAGTGGGAAACGATAGATGGCAATAGCGATTATCTTACCGGTTCGTATATAGACGCTTTCGGCGTTCCTGCGATATCTATAACAAAAGTCGAAAGTGACGGCGGTTCGGAAGAAGGCGTAAATGTTTGGCAGATGTTCGATCGCAACTTCAATACAGCATGGCGCTCAGAAGCCACAGTTGCCGATGGAAAAACCGTCAAATTGAGTGTCTTTTTCAGCGATCCTTATGAAATAGAAGGTTTTATCTATCAGGCGGATCGAAACAGCAAAGGATACTTCAGTAATCTTAAAATTTCATATCACGATGAAAATGCCGTGGAACAAGATGGTTTTGTCGATTTGGGTACATTGAAATCGACTTCTACGAGCAATATTGTACATGTCACGTTGAAAGAAAAGAAAAAGATGACTGCCATTCGTCTCGAATGGTTGGAAACTCCAAAAGTAGAAAGAAATTGTGCGGCGGCAAAGGAATTGATATTTTTGCAGCCCAAAAACGACAATGTGCAAAAAGTTCTTGATCTTTTCGATGATTATGCTCAGCTTGAACTCAAAGATACAGTAAACGAACCCGAAATAAAAAATCTTCGTGCCACTCTCGAGCAGAACAAAGAAGGAATTGCGTCATGGGATTCATTTGTCGATCCGTTATTGAACCGAGCGTCACAGATTCTCGCAAAGACACTTTCCGCAGATCCTCTTCGAGAGATGAGCACTGATCCCACGGCGCACAATGTTATTATGCGTGTAGGGGATATCGAGTCGTATGCTCGCGGTGTAATGAAATTCAGCACCTTTGGTACCAATCGTCAAGCTACCGGCATTTCGGCGACACCAAGCGATACCCTTATAGTTTATGTTGATGCAAAAGAGGGAGATCCGCTTCCCACACTTGTAACAACTCAGCATTGGGGCAGTTACGGGTCTTGGAAAAGCAGCACATATACTCTTTATCGTGGAAGGAATGTCATAAGACCTCAGAACGTATACAATTACGCATTCAAAGATAATACGGGTGACAATATTCCAATAGGCGGACCTGTATATCTTATAAATCCCTATTTGCCCGCAGAAGAAGCAAAAGAAGGCGAGAAAGGCAGACAGTCGAGTGAGGTAAAAATATACTTCGAAGGCGGTGAGACCTTCCCTATTTTCAGAGAAGGTGATGAAGAAGAGACATACAAAAATTTTCTTAAAGAATATGCGGACAGGGTGGAGCAAGACAGAATACTCAATGCCGAAACAGGCGCCTATAAAGTACTCGACCTTACCGAAGTTGTTTCTGACAGAGTTTTTGTCACTGTGCAGGCATCTATGGCGAACAAACTGTATAATCTTCAGGATTACAGTCCTGAAAAAGCTTGCGACAATTGGGATCACTTTGTAGATATGCTTCTTCTTTCGGAAGGTGTAGTATTGATGGAAGATGGCGAAACCGAAGATTCGGATACGTTCAAGAAGCGATTGGAAGAAGTCGGAGCAAAATACGATCCTCGCAACGAATGGCTTAACGTCAATATTAGGCTCATGCAGCCTTTCGGTGCAGCTTATGCGGCGGGTGATCATGTTGGAATTCAAGTAGATTGGGAATCTGCGGCAATAACGGGCGGCCCGGGATTCGGTTGGGGTTATGCGCACGAAATAGGACATGAACTCGATATAGCCGAGCGATTAGTGGGCGAATGCAGCAATAACATGGTATCGAAATTTAACGAGACCGTACTCGAAAAGACGGCTACACGAGGTGATTTTGCCGTCAATACGGCTACTCTTGCTCCCGACAATCATATTGATTCTTATTGGAATACAAATCGAGGGAACTTCACATTTTGGTGGCTTATCGAAAGCTATTTTCCGGGTTATTGGGCAAAACTCGAAAACAGATATCGTTATGAAGATCTGTATCAATATATTCGAGACGAAAAAGGTTCAGAGAATATTAATGCCACCGAAAAGCAAATATACCTTTCTTCGTTGGTTACTGGTATAGATCTTTCTTACTATTTCGAACGATGGGGTTATAACCTTGCGGTAAGCGATAAAATTTTTAAAGGATCCACCGCTTCTTCTCTTTTCAAACAGATGATGAAAGCGGCTAAGGATAAAAATCTTATAAAAGAAATCTCGGAGAATGAGTTGCCAAAATTGTGGTATCTCGATGCTGCAGAGTGGTGGGTGCGTTATTCGGGTGAAAATCATGGTGTTCTCTATGACAATAACAGCACAGCTCCCGAGATTACAGCTATTACGAAAAGCGGTAAAAACTATTCGCTTATGATAGGTGAGGATGAAAATTACAATAATGCCAATCATTTGGGTTACGAAATTCAAGTGAAAGTCAATAATGAATGGAAGGTAGCGGGCTTTACTTACGGCAGAATGTTCTCGGATACAACCGATTACGATGCAGAGGAGTACGGGGAGAATTTTGTACCTACATACAGACTTGTTTCGTACGACCGCGCATTAAAGGCGACACAACCCGGTACCCAAAGAACCTATTCGGCGGAAGCGATAACCGAAGTATGTAAGCTGGTTCATGAAGGTGAGGAAACGACTTACAATTCGATAAGCGAAGCGGTAAGCCATGCTCAAGATAATGATACAATTATTCTGCTTAAAAACAATTTTGAATCCGGCATAGTTATAAATAAAAAACTTACAATAAAAACAGATGGTAATTCCGTTACTGTGACAAAGAGCGGTTCCGAGCCTATTTTCACAATAGTGGAAGAAACAGAACAACAGGAAACAGAAGTCCCGGGAGAATTTATAGAAATAAAGCATAATGGAGATCTTACTCTTCTGGGGACAGAGGGAAATGAACTCATTTTCGACGGTTACGGCATAGAATCCGATGGCTCGTTAATATATGTAAAGTCTGGAACACTTAAAATAGAGCATTGCATTTTTAAACGCGGAATGTACAAATGGGGTAACAATTCCGCTGGTGGCGCGCTACGTTTCGACGGCGGAGATCTTACTGTTTCGAACACAACATTTTCTGAGAACTCGGCGCGTCTCGGCGGAGCCGTGTATATAATACACCGAAATAATTCGCATATTTCCTTTACAAATTGTAAATTTGAAAAGAATTCCGCGGATGAAGGCGCAGGATTTTACAATACAAGCACTATCACATTTAAAGATTGTACATTTATTGAAAACAAAGCTAAAAATGTCGGTGGCGGTTTTGCCAACATGTCCGGAGGTGTACTTACCATAGAAGATTGTACGTTCCAATCAAATAATGCGGACAGAGGCGGTGGATTCTATTCCGATGGTAAGGTAGAACTTTACGGAGGTAATTTTACCGATAATACAGCAATTACAGAGGGTGCAGCATTCGCATATTACCGTTCCGTTGGTGGCGGCAGATATTTTTATTCACGAATAAGTAAAACCACAAGCAAAAATCCTTCGGTATCGGGCAACACTTGTGAGAAGGGATCTGCGGTTTGGATTCACGGTGAAGTCGAAGAGTTTGTTGCGGATATTTGTGATAACATTTGTAAATATGCATTGCGTGTGGGAGGATCTTCGGGTTCAAAGATTTGCATAAACGGCGGAAAGATAAAGGGAGGTTTTTTCCGTGAAGGTACAGGAACCGTCATTGTAAAGGCTCTTCCCGAAGTGGACGAAAAAGAGATACCGGTATATTCAGATGCCGAAGAAGCTTCTTATGTGCTTTTTGCCGCAGAGTCAGGCGAGTTGCTTTCTCAGGAATTTGCAGACAAATTTAAGGCAGAAAATCAAAAAACTATAAAGTACGATGAAACGAGAAAATCCATAGTTGTGGAACTTGATTCTTACAGCATTCATTTTTCCATAACAGTAATAAATGAAGGGGACAAGTCGCAAATAAAACACTATCGTCCAGGATACGAATTTGTCTTTGAATCCTTTAGCGGAGACAAGAATCAACAGTGGTATGTAAAAGAATGGAAGGATAACGATGGGAAGATTTACTCTGTGGGTTCTAAGTACACCGTGAAAGGTGATACCACTTTTACTGCTGTAATTGCTCAGAAATACAAGATAGAATTCATAGTGGAAGACGATATAGAGGGAATAAAGGGACAGGTCTTTTATGCAATGCCTGCGGAGCGCTATACGCTTCCCAAGTATGATGTTGATGGATACATACATAACGGTTGGGAAAGTCGTGATGTAGTGAACAATGAAATCACAAAATTATATCAACCTTTCTCAGTACTTCGTGCTGGTAGTGATCGTACATTTACTGCAAAGATTGTTCGTAAGTTTACCGTCAGATATTGGGTCACCAAGAAAGGAGAGCAAGACTTGTGCTTTGCGACCAAGACGTATGGTTTCGGTTCCAAGATAGAGGGTGAATCTTATTGGGAAGAGCCTTATATTACTTGGGGAAGTTTTATCGAAGGTTTTTATATCAAATATTCAAACGGTGAATTTTCCAAAGATCTTATAAACTTCGATACATTCACTATTTCTTCGGATCTCGAACTGTATGCAAAAATAGTGGATAATGCCGCGATTATTTATTATTCGATATACAATGATTCCGACCTCGTCTTTTCCGATTTGAAAAGCGATAATGCGGCGTATAATTCCATATATTCCATATCGCTTTTACCGATTCCCACCGGTTATCATATCACCAAGGTTAATATCAATTATGAGGACTATATGCCTGATCAGATAAATGGAATGAGTTTTTTGGTAGAAGAGACATATTATATGATCTTTATCTTTATAGAGAAAGATACTTATACCGTAAGTTTCGAATGTAATGAGGTTCCTTTTCGTACTGAGACATTGGCATATGGTTCGACATACACTTTCACTGATCCTACCAAAACTTTGTTGAAAGAGGCGGTAAGAAAGTTTGACGGAGCGGGTAACTATTATTTTACAAGTTATCAACTTGTCTCTCCAAACCCTATTGCGGACGAAGAAGGACAGGAAGATACAATAAAAGTAAATGTCTTGCTCGGTACTCAGATTACTATTACAACGAATATCACTATCAATATAGTCGCATATATCGAAGGCTATGAATATACTCCGCAAGAGGATAACGGCAGTGAATTGATAGAGGGGTGGAGAGCCGATGCGCGAAGACGTGCCAACGCAATCGCTAATGAAATGATAACAAAAGTCAATGACTCTGCATACCGTCTCGGAGATAAAGAACGTGCAAAATATGTAGAAGATATCAGGAATGAGCTCAAAGAGACTTTAGATGTCATCGCCGCAAGCACAATGCTTACAAGCATGAACAGCGCGGTAGATTCCTTCAAATCCGAAATTGAAAAGATAAATGAATCGTTGTTGAAGGATTCGGAAAAGAACATTGCCGTAGAACAGGTAGAAAATGCGAAAAAAGACGCTGTCGAGGCATTCAAGAATATGGATCAAGATGACGAAAAAGTAAAGGAAGCTCTCGGCAAAATAGAAGAAATAGCAAATTCTGCGATTTCAAGTATACGGAATGCGACTGATCTTGATATTTTGAAAGAACTTGCGAACAAAGCAAAAGAGGATATACAGCAAATTATAGTTGGATATAACGGAGACCAATTGCTGTATCAAAAGAATAATGCTATAAGCATGATGAGAATTGCTTCGGAAACCGCAAAACGTGTTATCAACGGATTGACTTATCTTTCCTCGCAAAAGAAAGAATTTTATGTAAACGAAATCGAGACTCTTCTTTCAGAGGCGTCAGATAAAGTAAACGCCGTTACCGAAATCATCACAGTACCAATGGGCAGATCTATTATAGCAAAGAGACTTATGGCGATTCAGAGCATAAATGATATAAGAGATGAATTTATCAAAAAAGTCACGACCACTCCCGCAGAGGGTGAAACATCCATTCCTTCGCAAGCGAAAGAACTCAACGATAAGAAAGCGGAACTTGCACAAGATCTCGAACCTTATGCCGAAGAAGCTTATGCCGAGATTGAAGAAATTCTTGCCGCCGGTTTTGCAGAGATCAAAAACGAAGGTATAATACTTTCGATAGACGAGGTTACATCATCTGTCACCGCTTTTGCGGAAGAAAGACGCGCATACATTGCAACACTTTTAGATAGCGCGATATCCGCAATAAAGGAAATCTCCGAGGATGGAGATGACTATACCACTGTCATACAAACTATTGTTGCAGATACAAAAACAAGTATCAACGCAGAGAGACAATCGGTTGTGGATGATATAATCAAAAATATAAAGGAAGCGGAGAGAAAATCCCGTGCCGATTTGATCTCCATAAATATTACAGCGGTAGCTGACGCTGTCAGAATGCGTCTCGATGAACTTATTTTGAACGATAAAAGCAATTATCTTTTCCTTTTGGAAGAGGCTTCTCTTACTGCCGAAAAGGTTATAAACGAGGCAGAAAACATCGGTGCGATTAACATGGCAATAAAGGAATTCAACGACATGGTTGAAAAAAATATCAAATTGGGTTCGGAAAAAGAGAATGCCAATGCACGTATAGATAAAAAGGTAACAGATGCGGCGTTGTCTTTGTCAACATACGGTTTCCTCGGCGAATGGAACACGACATATAACTCTCAAGTTAAAACAAAAGCCGCAAATGCGAAATCAAATGTAACGAACGCAACTCTTTCCACCGAAATGATTAATATCTTTAATACCTTCTCCTCAGCTGTTGACGAAATTTTGAAAAATGCAAAAGAAATGAATGCAGAAAAAGGACTTGAAGTTATAGCCTCCGCTTGTAATGAAACGGAAAGAATAATAAATGATAGAAAGGCACAAATTGATGAACTCGGCTTTTTGTCTGCGGATGAAAAAGAAACTGTCAAAGCGGAAATCAATGAACTGTTAAATGAGATAAAAGAACAACTTTCGGCGGCAAACTCCGAAGAGGAGATAAATAACAGGCTTAAGTCCTTTGAGGTAAAGGTCGAGAATAAGTATTCACAGGCAAAATCCGATAACGACGCTACAGCTCAAAGTAAAATAGAGGCAGCAATTGCAGAAACTCAATCGGCGGCAGCCGCGCTCAAAACGAAGATTGGCGCACTTTCGTCTTTGCCTTCGGAATCCAAGGAGTTATTCTATAACAGCATTGAGGAAACTGTTAAGAAATGGAATGACAGTATAAGGAAATCTACTTCCGAAAAGCTCATTGAAGAAAATTTAGCAGCATTCAAACAGGCTCTTGATACGACTGAGACCGCCGCAAAACAGGAGAACGATGCAAAGGCGGGTGATGAACTTGCCGATGCGAGATTACAGGCGCTCAAATCTTTGGGAGAATATGTCATTGAATTGCGCGCTTCCATTCAACAAAAACAATTTCTCGGAGAAGATGAAAAAGGAAAATTCAACGATTTTCTCACGATAAAGCTTGATAGCGCGACTAAGGCTATTGAAGCTGCAAAAAGTCAAGAACAGGTAATCTCGTTGGAGTCACAATATAAAGCTGAGATCACTAATCTTGGTTCAGAAGTTGAATCTCGTGAAAGGTCGGCTAAAGAAGATGCGGTAGCTAAGGCACAAAGTAATGGTGAAACATTTGCAAATGAAGCAAAACAGGCGATAGATACTCTTGATTATCTTACTGACAAGTTGGTATACAAGGATGCGATATCCTCGGCATTGGAAACGTTTAGCTTGATGTTGAAAAATGTAAGTTCGCCTGAGGATATAGATGAAGCAATGAAAATTTTTGTAGCTGCTGTTTCTAAGCAAAAAACAGACGCCGAAGCTGCTGCCTTGCTTTCACAAGCCAAGGCGGACGCAAGAGATTATATAGGAGAGGATAAGACGGATGCAAGTACCGCTATTTCAACGATAAACAAATTGGGCTTTATTAGTGAAGAAGAAAAAGAAGATTTCATAAAAAATATTCGTACAGCCATATCTCAAGCAGAGGCTGGGATAGACAATGCTACAACAGCAGATATCGTAGCACAGGTTGTATCTACATTCAAAGCAGCGTTGGATTCGCAAAAGAACCTTGCGACTCAATTGAATAGCCAAAACGAAAGCGCGGTAAAAAGTGAATCCCGTGAGACAATATTCACTGCCAAGACAAGTGCGTTGAGTTTTTTAGACGCAATGAATTTTCTTACAAAGGAAGAAAAAGACTCTCGTGCGTTGGAAATCACGACTCTTTCGCAGACAACCGAGCAAAATATCGATAACGCGAAGAGTAATAAAGATGTAAAGACTGAACTCGAGAAATTTAATTCTTCTTTAAGTGATATTACCGACAATGCGCAAGCCGCAAATAATGAAGCAGAGACCGAGAAAACAGAATTTGCCAAATCTGCGGTTCAAAATGCAGGAGACTCGCTCAAGGAAGAACTTGCAGCCCTCGGATTCTTGGGGGAGGAATTGGAAACATATAAGACATTGGTAGACAAAAAAGTTGCCGCAGCAATAGAACTCATTGTCGCTGCTGTCACTATAGATGGTATCGAAGCGGAAAACGATAATCTCAAAAAAGAACTCGCTTCCGTCAAAGCAGATGCTGAGAAAAGAAACGTCGAAATAGGTGAAACAAAGAAGCAGCAAGCCAGAGAAGGTCTTGCAGACAAAAAGGATGATTTGTCAAATAAGCTCGAAGCGTTGACGGCATTAAAAGACGAGGAAAAAGAGATATACCAAACATCTGTTTCCAATGCTATAGATAAAGCGATAACGGATATTTTAAATGCACAAGATCCTTTGGCGATACAAGCAGCCGAGACCGAACTCGACGCTTCATTAAAGAACATAATCGACGAAGCTAAACTCCGTGCCACCAAAAACGGCGTTCTTAGTGACGCAAAAGAAAAGGCGGAGCAGGCAAAGGCGGAAGTCGGAAAACTCGGTCTTGAGGATGAAGCTACTTATTTAAACAAAATAAAGATTGCTTTCGAAGAAATCTCGGAACGTATTGAATTCGCTGAGAATGAAGAAGATACAGCTGCATTGGTGGAAGAATTTGAGGCAAAACTTGCAACTGTAATAACCGAGGCTAAAGCCGATGCTTCAGACAGAGACCTTGCCGATGCCAAGGCTTCTGCAAGAGGTGAAATATCAAAATATACCGCCGAGGCACATGAGTTTATAGCAAAATTAAAGTTTCTGACCGAAAATGAAAGAAACAGCTATCAGACTCAGGTGCGTATAGCACTTGAAGACTCCGAACAAAGTATTACAAATTCTTTCAAAACAGATAATATAGCCGCAATTGCAACAGCTCTCCAATCTGCTCTTTCTACTATCAAGGAACAGGCAGAGGCAGAGAATACGAAAAAGAAAACAGAGATTAAGGCAACTGCAAAACAAGACGTAAATTTCCAAAAAAATGCCGCCGATAGTGCTGCGGACAATTGGGGTTTTATGAAAGAAACAGATAAAGCCAATTATCATGACGAATTGCAAAGGGCACTCGAGTTGGTTTTGAAAAAAATAGAAGATGCAGATACACAAGAGAGTATTGACGAAGCAAAGGGAGAATTTCGTAGTGCTATGGATGTTGCCGGAAATAAAGCAATATCTTTGAATGAATCCGCGAGAAAAGAAGTTTTGCTTGAAGCAAACAACACTGTAAATGAGCTTGCTGCCGCTGTCAAAAATGACATTAATGCGCTCTTGTTTATAGTCTCTTCCGAATATACCGCAAGGATAGACATCATGCTTGAACAGACGATAGCAAAAATTGAAGAAGCCGCCGATACCACTGCAATAGATGAAGCAATACAAGTTTTCATCTCGGATAAGGAAATGACAAAGGGCGAGGCTACTAATGCAAATAATTCCGCAAGAACAAACGCAATAGACAATGCCAAACAGATAATAATCAAAGTTCAAAATTCTGCAAATGATGAAATAAGGCTCATTACCGACATTACCGCAGATGGATATATTTCGAGGATTGAGAAAGCCGTAACTAATGCCGAGATGGCATTGTCGAGTGCGGAAAATGCCGAAGAAATAGAGAATATTAAAAATACCGCATTAAATGAGATAGAACAGGCTCTGTCTGATGCACGTAACGCTTCATTGGCAGCTCTTACAGGTGTAAAAGAAGCAGCAAAAAGTGAAGTTGAAAGCAAAAAGGCAGAAGTTCTCGGTAAGATAGGAGAGATGACATATCTTGGAAATAACAAATCAAGTTATGAACAGGAAATCGGGAAAATCACACAAGAGGCACTTTCCAAGATAGACCAAGCCGAAAATATCGAAACTGCGGAGACGGCAAAGACTGAAGCGATTGCTTCTCTTGAAAATATTCTCTCAATTGCCGAGGCAAAAAATACCCTTACCTCCGCTATCCAAAAGGCGAAAGAAGCCATTGAAGAATTGTATGATTTTGTCATCGAATTTATACAAAAACTCGGATTCCTTCGCACCAAGTCTGCGATAACGATGTTTGCAGTATCGGAATTTGACGAAACTACACGTGAAGATTTTGTGGCTCGTGTAGATGATCTTTATAATACAGCTTTGGCTAAGCTCGAAGCCGAGGATTTTGTTGATATCGATGCAGTTTCTCAATATCAAACAGAAATTATTGACGGCATTATTGCTTTACGTGAACAAGCCAATCAAATAAATACGGATAATGAAACATATACCAAGAGTAATCAAAAAGCTGTTGTCGAGACTGCAAAGCAAGCCGCTCTAAATGAAATAGACGCTTGTAAGTTTCTTACCGATGAAGAAAAGGAAAATTACAAGAAACAGATATCTGACTTGTATACCGATGTTTTTGTTTCAGTAGAGAAAGCACAAACCATAGGGGAGACAGAAAACTTGTCGGCTACATTCTCCACACAAGCAAGCACTGTCTCTCAATCAGCTGTTGATTTAGATGTAAACAAGAAAAAAGAGATTCTTGCAAATGCAAAAGCCGCTGTTGAGAATATGAGAAAAGCAATTGAGACGCTTGAACTTACTGACGAACAGCTTTCTCATTATAACGAGCAACTTAATGCTGCACTTGAAAATGCCGAGACGTCAATAAATAATGCCGAAGCTTTTGATGATGTAAACAAAGCAATAGAAGAACTGACTAAAACACTCGAAATTTTAAAGAAGAACGCTGACAAAGAAGCAGGCAAGGAGGAAGAAGAGCTAATACAGGTCGTTGTCTCTGGAATTACAGCGAAAACAAAAGTCTATGATGGGACGCAATCGGTGGAATTTGACGTTTCCCAAGTTGTTTATCGTAATGCAGAAACGGGTGACGAAATAGATCCTGAGATTGCAAAGTTCAGTCTTACCGTATCCGGAAGATTGTCCGAATATGGCGCCGACAGACAAGTCGCGATCATTACAAGTATCGAACTTAGTGTTGATCCGTTGGAAAGCGGCAAATATGTGCTTTCGATGGTAGGACAACAGGCGTTTGTCTATGTCGATGTTTTAAAGGCAAATCTTACCGTTTTTGTAAACAAAAAAGGCGAAATTTGTTATAATGGCTTTGTTCAAGGAGAGAATGAAAGCGTGTTGCAAGGTACTCTCAAACTTGATTTTTTAAGTAATGATGATGGTACCTTTACAGTAACGCCGAGCGGCATTTCAAGTGATAATTACAACATATTGTTTATAAGCGGCATTGTCCGAAAACAATCGGATCTCACCGCTCTTTGGATAGTGATTGTGGCAATCTCGGTTATCTGCGCGACCTTTGGTTGTATTATTTTATTCCGTCGCAAAAGACAATAATCTTTGCTTAAAAATTTTATATCAAAAGTAAAAAATAAGATTAAAACAATGAATTCTTTATTGTGAATTCATTGTTTTCTTAGCAATTATTAAGAAAAAAAACGTCAAAAACAATATAAGAGTACGCACTACCTTAAAATGCATAAATCACGCTTGAAGTAAAAACTGCCACATTGCGACCATAGGTGCAGCGTGACGCTGCCTGCGCGATTGACAACGATGAGAAAAAATGATATAATCCCGAAAGAGAGAAAATCGTATGCTTGTTAAAATAATAGTTTGTATATTGGCGGGCGTGGGCGCGGGACTCGGCACGGGATTTGCGGGAATGAGCGCAGCTGCGGTGATTGCGCCTATGTTGATTGCTTTTCTCGGCGTCGATCCTTATATGGCGGTGGGAATAGCGTTGGCAAGCGACGTCTTGGCGAGCGCGGCAAGCAGCATAACTTACGCTCGAAATAAGAATATAGACATAAAAAACGGTCTTGTCATGATGATATGCGTGCTGTTATCTACGGTCTTGGGCAGTTTTGTCGCGAGTCTTGTTCCTCATGGAATTATGGGCGGATTCAGCACGATCATGACTGTATTTCTCGGAATAAAATTCATAATAAAGCCTGTCATAACCACAAAAGAAACAATGTACGAGACAAACAAAAAGAAGCGTATCATACAGTCGGTGATTTGCGGAATAGTCATAGGCTTTATCTGCGGCTTTGTCGGAGCGGGCGGAGGCATGATGATGTTGCTTTTGCTTACGTCGGTTATGGGATACGAACTCAAAACCGCGGTGGGGACAAGCGTGTTTATAATGAGTTTTACCGCGCTCACGGGCGCGATAAGTCACTTCGTTATAGGCGGCATTTCGGATTGGGTCTGTCTTTTGCTATGTATCGTTTCGACGCTGCTTTTTGCGTTGATAGCCTCGGTCGTGGCGAATAAAGCAAAACCTGCCATACTTAACAGAATAGTGGGAGTAATATTACTCATTCTCGGTATAACAATATTGATAGTGACTTATTTGTAGGGATAATATGACTCAAAATTACGAGAGATAAGGAAAGAAACGATGATTTATGTAATTTCCGACATTCATGGAGAATACGAGTTGTTTTGTCGGCTTATGGACAAGATAAAGTTTAACGGCGGAGATACTTTGATTTCTTGCGGAGATACGGTTGACAAGGGGAGACATTCGATAAAACTCACAAAACTGCTTTTTTCCATGCCTAACGCAATATGTATCATGGGAAACCACGAGTATATGTTCGTCAATTATTACATGAATATCATGAAGGAGTCTCCTTCGGATTTCGACGAAGTTCTCTCCTTGCTCAAAAGATATTTTCCCGACGACGGAGATTTGCTCGATTGGGAGACTGTGGACAGACTCGAGGCGTTGCCTTTTTATTACGAAACCGAGGATTTTCTATGCGTTCACGCAAGCGTGCTTTTGGATAAAGACAAACATTTTATTCCTCTCGATGACATACCGCCCGAACAGTTTGTGTATCCGAGAAATTTCAAGGATAAAAATATTATTCCCGTCAATGAAAAATGCGTATTTTTCGGGCATACTCCCACGAGTTATCTCGGTGGCGGCGCGTTTATAGTGGGTTATAAGCGCGAAGGCGTAAAGGGTGACAACGTGCGAGATTATTACAAGATACATCTCGACCTCGGGACTTACCAAAGCGGAGTCCTCGGCTGTTTCCGCACCGATGATTGCAGAGCATTTTATGTCGAAAGATAACTCGCCGTTTAAGATATTAATCAAACGATAAATCGGGAAGTTGATTTTGAAGCAACTTTGTACATATATAAATGTGATATAATAATAAAGAATATTATAAAAAGACTCAAAAAATGCGTCGTATCCATTCCGGGAGTCCGATATTCGAAAATTATATTATTCAATAAGAGGAGGATAAATTATTATGAATTTCAAATTCACTTATGACAAACAAGAAATCAAAAGAGCCGACATGCTGATCAAAAAGTCGGATTTTTCAGACGATGACTATAATCAACAACTTATCAATAAGATTTGCAATAGCGAAAAATCGGTTGCCATTGATTTACGTAAGTTGTCGAAGAGAAAAGAGAGTTTGACATATTTCGTAAATTCGATAAAGGACGGACTTGAGGACAGACAAGAAAAGTGCGACAAAACGATATATGTGATAACGAATAAGAAATTTAATTTGTCTGCAAAAATATTAAACAATTTTGAGAATGAAAATTCCGTTTTTATGACCGGTTCTTTTAGCGGCGCGTATGATCTTAGAGTCGCATATAAAACTTCGGGAACGCTCCAAGAACAATTCGAAAAATTTGATTCCGAATTAAAAGAAGAAACGGTTTTTCGTGATTATTTATTGGGTTTGATTGACTCAAAAGGTTATAAAAAGTATTCCGACGTTTATAAAGCGGCGGGAGTTTCGAGGTTCACTTTCAGTAAAATAACACGTTGTGACAATCCGCAAAGACCGTCCAAAGAGACGGTAGCGGCGTTGGCAATCGGCTTAAAACTTAATATTGATGAAGCGCAGAATTTTTATCATGCGGCAGGTTTCCATTTGGGTTCCGATTTTACAGACCGAATTATCAGATTCTTTATTTCGGAAGCGATATATGATATCGATGCAATAAATTATTTCTTAGATAATAACGGGTATCCCGTTCTGGTAGGGAAAACAAAATAAAAAGGTGATGTAATATAGGCAAAAAGAACAATTTGATTTTCGTTCTTATAATCGGGTAGCTTGGAAAATGTTGCAATCCAAGCTACCTTTTTTATTTTAAAAAGGTATATATTATAAGCCTAAAAACAATTCAAAAAAAGGAGAAGAACAATGAATAAACATGAAGAATTTTCGTATCAGTACTCGTTACAAAGGAACACTATCAGTATTTTCGAGCCTATAACTCCCGAATGCGCCGAAAGAGTTATAGCGCAGATTTTTTATCTTAACGATAAGTTCAACACCGAGAGAGTTCCCAAGGGAGAGCGCATTATAACCATGCAGATCAACTCTCCGGGCGGAAGTGTTTCCGACGGGCTTGCGATTTATGACGCGATGCACACTGTGGACGCTCAAATTTCCACCATAGGATTGGGCATGTGTGCCAGCATGGCGGCATTTCTGCTTTCGTCGGGGACAAAAGGGTTGCGCAGAGCTACAGAGAACTGCGAGGTGCTTATTCATCAGCCTTTGGGTGGAGCGAGCGGACAGGCGTCGGATATAATCATAGCGGCGAGACACATAGAGCGGGTGCGAGAGAGATTGAACAAAATACTTGCAGAGAATACGGGAAAGGATATAGAACAGATCCGTATCGACACTGACCGCGACACGGTGTTTGACGCGCGCGAGGCTTTGGAATACGGGCTTGTCGATAGGGTAATAGAGAATCATCGACAAACATCTGTAAAAGAGATATAAGGAGGGAGGAGAGATGTTAACGCATTTTGAAGAAAAAGCATTGGAAGCCTATTTTTCGGCGGAGTGTTTGACTCACCGATTTTTAGGAGACTCGGAATCTTTGTTCGATACATATTGCAAAATATTTTTGTTGTCGGAAGAGTCGGCTCAAAAGATAAAAGAAATCGCATTTTCGAAGCAACTCAAAGACATACAGACGCCGAATGATTATTTCAGGTATTCGCGATTGAAGCAATATACCGCTATCATATCGGACAGCGAAGGAATAAGCGACGAATATGACGAGGCTATTTCGTTGAAGTATAAAGCAGTGACAGAGGTGTTGGATGTTTGCGACGCATTGAGAGATCCTCATGCCGCAAAGTCTTTGATATGCGAGAGTATCGTTCAAGCGGCGGACTTCGGACACATAATCGCTTGTTACACTTTGGGTATTTTGCAGATCGAGGGTATTTTATTCGATAAAGACATTCAGACGGGGATCGCGAGGTTGCAAAAATCCGCCGATTGGCTCAGTCTCGAAGGGTTGTTTGCTTCGCTCTACTACGGAGTCAAAGGGGAGAGGCGCTCGCGCTATATCTACGCGGTTTACGAGGAGTTGCAAAGAACGGGCAATAAACGATTATTCGAAAAAGTCAAAGCCGTTTACGGTGACTACACGAAGAATTACGAAGAAGTAAATTTGCTTGAAAAGGCGTTCAATTACGGCAAAGTAAAGCGTGAGACATATTCCAAGCCTCATTCGAGACTTGTTTTCAGCAATGTTTTGACAAAGAACAAAGCCATGTTTCTTTTGACGAGCAATCAAGCGCTTTTCGAAAGCGCGTGTTCGTTGCCGCTCAAGTTGTCCGACAAGAGTCCCCAAGTTGACTCCGAGGTATTCGAATCTTCGCTCGTTCCCGCATACTCTCTCACGATCGGCGCAAAATTGAAGGGAACGGAAGCGGTACGCTCTGATTGCAAGCCTTTATGTATAGTGTCGGACAGTCATGTTTTACTCGAATATTTTGCGGGACTTGTAACAAAGAGCCTCAAAGGAACTCATATCGAGCAAATCGATATGGGAGATATGAACGACTGCGATTTCATACCCACAGACAAGAATGTTTTCGTATGCAGTTGCGACGAAGAAAAAGCCAATGTATACTTGCTCTTTTTCGAGGGCGAGATACAATCCGATATTTTCGATCGTTGCGGAGTATTTCTTCAACGCAAAAAGCGCGCAAAATTCATGTTGAACGAACCCGGCGCAACGCTTGACTTGTCGAGCATTGTTCCTATATGTTTTTCCGACAAGCAAAACGCAAAGACCTTGCAAGAATATTGCGAGATCCTCGATGTGGGCGAGTTGTCCAAGTCCGAGAGGGCAAAATTTATCGATTACATAGTCGAGTCCAAACGCGCGCTCTTTGAATCCGAAGAGATAAAAACCGACAAAGAAGTTCTCGATCGTTTGGGCGAGTACGATATCGACACTATCGAATTGATCGTCGGAGAATGTCTTGCGGGCAGCGCGGACAAAAGACAGCCTTTGACTGTCGAAAATTTACAGCCTTATATGAGTAAATACGATACTCATAACTATTACGGCTTCGGGGGTATAAAGCAATGAACAATATAAATTTACTTGAAAATTACGATAACGTAAAGAACTATTCCTATAAAGATATGGACGAAACGTTTCCCAACAGCGTCTATTATGACGAGTTGGGAGAGCGTGAAACGGTAGGCGTTCTGAAAGCCAATCGTTATGTAAACGGAAGGCTTTTACAGACCTTTTCCGAAAAAGAAAATCACTTGTTGTGCATAGCGGGCACGAGACTCGGAAAGACGAGTTCGTTTGTCATTCCTCAGATTTTTTCCTTTGCGAAAGCGAAAAATAAGCGCAGCATGGTGATTTCCGATCCCAAGGGAGAGATCTACCGCAAGACCTCAGCCATGCTGCAAAAAGAGGGCTACAAAGTACTTTTGATCAATTTCCGCGACTATAAGCACAGCGAGTGTTGGAACCCGTTGACTCCCATATATCGCAAATTTCAGGAGATGTACCGAATTTATGACGAAGTCGAACTCGTCGATACGCCCGAGGGTCCCAAGAATAAATTCGATGGCGTGATTTACGACAACGAATACGAACTCGAGCAAGTCATAGAACGCCAAAGAAATATAATATTGATAGACGTCGGCAATATGATAGACACCTTATCGATGATGATAATACCCAACATATATTACGAGAAGGACCCCTTTTGGACCAACGCGTCGCGAGATGTGTTGCGCGCGATACTCTACGCCATGCTTGAGGACAGCCGTCCCGAGTTGCTTAAAGACAGCGGACGAACGCGGATTACCGAAGACACTTATTCGTTTTCCACGATTATTGCGCTTATGAACACTTTCGATTCCGATATGCTTGACAGCGACTTTTTCAGCGAGAGACCCGATACTTCGACCGCCGCTCAGATAATACGCGCTACCATTCCCGAGCATGCGCAAGTTACAAAGGATTGTATAGTAAGCACATTTTCCACAAAGATGTCGATTTTCCGCGAGAGCGCGATACAGACGATCACTCGTTGCAACTCGTTTGATATGAATATATTGACGGGAGATGAGCCCGTTGCGCTTTTCATTGATTTCAGAGATGAAGTAAAAGTACATTATACGGTAATTACTCTCTTTATTCAGGACGCTTACAAGTTGCTGATAGAGCACGCAAACAACCAAAAGGACGGCAAGCGGAAAATTCCCTTTTACTTTATTCTCGATGAGTTCGGCAATTTCCCCGAGTTGAACAATTTTTCGACTATAATTTCCGCGTGCGCAGGACGAAACATATTCTTTATGATAATACTTCAGTCCTATGCTCAACTTAATGCGGTTTACGGCGGAGCGGTTGCCGCGGTAATAAGGGATAATCTTAACCAACATATATTTTTCGGTTCCAATAATCCCGAGACTTTGGAAGAGTTTTCCCGTGAATGCGGCTTTATAACGCGAATTTCTCCGTTGTCGGCGTTGAACGGAGACGGTCCCGAAATCAACGCTTACCAATTGGAGACCATTCCGCTCATGCCCAAAAGCAAACTCATGCACTTCGAACAGGGCGAATGTGTCATCACCGAAGCGAACTCGGGCTATGTGCTTTTTTCCAAGCTCGAAAGATACTATTTGTGCAAAGAGT
Source organism: uncultured Clostridia bacterium (assembly GCA_947581755.1). GTDB lineage: Bacteria > Bacillota > Clostridia > Christensenellales > Pumilibacteraceae > CANPVN01. Next base: position 30,813 of record CANPVN010000011.1, read on the forward strand.
ATACCGATATTCCCGAGAACGACGAAAAACAATATATTGGCGGCGTAGACCCTTTTCAACGACGATACATGTATTTCTCGCCTGCGCCCAAGCCCAAAAAGAACCCTTTTGATTTTTAATATATGAGAGGTGGATCGATGAAAGAAGAAATTTTGAAATATATAAGGAAAAACAAAACGGCGACGCTTGCCATGATCCGAAAAGACTTTTCGCTCGGATATAACGAGGCAAAAAACATTCTCGATGATCTGGTAAAGGAAAACGCCGTGAATTATGACAACAAAAATTGTTACACTCCCAAGAAAACGGAAACAAAGAAGAACTCCATAAGAAGAGACGCGCGCAGATCCTTATACCAACACTACCATCCCGACGGACCCCATCGCCGAGATACCCCCGAATTTATCGAAAATTGGATGCAGAGAATGAGGGATAAAATACAAAGTGAGTGCGATGAATCCGATGACGACAAATCCGATGATGACGACGACGAAGAAGAGAATATCGAAAAAAGCTCCTGCTTCGATGATGACGACGAAGAAGAGAATATCGAAAAAAGCTCCTGCTTCGATGATGACGACGATAAAAAAGATTATTTCTTGTTCGATCCCGAAAAGGATGGCTTTTTAGATGATGACGATAACTGGGACGCGACTCATTGTAACGATGACAGACCCGCAATAATCAACGGCGAACGCATCTCGATAGACATTATAGACGAATCTTCGTTTCCCGAGAGTACGGAAATAAAAAAACTGTATTTTGCGTGTCGCCTCAAGAGGGCAATAAAAACCGTTCAGCGCGGCACAAAATTGTTTTTGAAATCTCCCTATAAGGGATCGGACTTGATGTTTGAAATACTTCTTTCCAAGGGCTCGATATATCTCAGCGATAACGGCTCGGTTCTGGAGAAGTTCGGGAACAAAGATAACGGCAAAGTAAGGGACGACGATGTTCCCGAAGCGATTTTACGGGAATTTAATATCCTCAGAATAGGCGACGAGTTTCAAATGGAAGTAACCGAAGATAACGCGTTCGTCGGATTTGCGAATTTTTGCTATGCGATAAAGAAAATTTGCGATTACAAAAGAGGAGACTCGGTATTGCTCGGTGATTTCACGAGACTCGACAGATTCAAGAAAGATGTTATCAGAGGTATTATTCTCGACAAACCCGATATAAGAAGGACGGAAGCAATTCTTATCATGAAAGACAAATACATGAAATGCAAAGACAGTCATGATTACGACAAGATAATAACCTATGCCGAAGGAGTCAAGGAATTGACTTTATTGAACGACAGTCAATTCGACAATTACAGAAAACAAATTTTGAGCGAATAACTCCGAGAGAGAGGGCGGATTTGGGACTTTCTTTGTGTAAAAAAGGCTCGTGACGGGTTGACTTCGGCGTATATAACGGTTAAAATAGAAAGCGGTGATAAAATATGTTTGAAAAGATCATGGATTTCCAAGCCGAAGGAAAGAGCGTAGACGTTTACTCGGCGGGGATCGAGAACAAGCCTATTATTTATTTTAACGCTTTCGAAGGCGAGAGACAACTCATTATCGAGGAACTGAGGGAACGTAAGGCGGATTTCAACCTTGTCGTTATCGGCAATTTGAATTGGAATCACGATATGTCTCCTTGGGCAAGCGCGGCGGTCATAAAAGGCGATTTACCGTTTACGGGCGGCGGGGAGAGTCACCTCGGACTTATGACAGAGAGGATCCTTCCCGTTGCCGAAAAAGCCTTGCCCGCAGTTTCCGCAAGAGGGATCGCGGGCTATTCCTTGGCGGGACTGTTTGCGATATACGCCCTGTACGAAACGGAGTCGTTTTCTCTTGCGGCGAGCATGTCGGGCTCCATGTGGTTTGAGGGTTTCGTCGAATTTGCCTTGACTCATGAGTTGAAACGAAAACCCGAGTATCTCTTTTTCTCGTTGGGAGACAGAGAAAGCATGACGAAGAATGTCGTTCTCGGGAGAGTCGGAAGCAACACAGAGACTATCGTCTCGGAATACAAAAGGCGAGGTATCGAAACGGAATTTACGCTCTCGTCGGGCAATCACTTCAAAGACGTGGGGAAACGCATAGCGGACGGTCTTATGCGTGTGGGAAAAAGATGACGAGTCGTCGAGGGCGGCTCGTCTTTTCGAACTTGAAAGAGGCAAAACGAGCGTAGCATTTAAGAAAAAGTTCGGAAAAAAAAGGAAGGATTTCGCAAGATAGCGCAAATCGATTGACACTTTCGCCGTAAATCATTATACTTTTTAAGGTAATAATCATACGGAGAAAAATTTATGTCATCGGACAACAATATACATAACGAGAACGGTACGCCCAACCCCGACCCGAGCGAGAAGGACGCCGAGAACGTCGTTTCCGTATCCGCCTCGGACGAAAAAGAAACGGCTGCCGTATCTTCAAAAGGAAAAGGGAAAAAGGCTTTCGGCTTTTTGAAGAGAAAGGCGAAAACCGAGAAAACTTCCGAGGACGAAAGCGAAGGGAAATTTGCCGTCAAAAAGGCGGTAAGCGTCGAAGGATTCGTGACTATTCTCGTCATATTGGCGATATTCGTACCCATCGCCGTGATAATGGGCTTCGACAACATGCTCAATACGTTGTTCAATAACGCGCTTGACTTGCTGTTGAACACTTGCTTTTATCTTCTCGGCGTTGCCGTCGTCGTAGGCGCGTTGAGTTCGGTGCTGACCGAATTCGGCGTGATTTCACTTGCAAACAAGGCTCTTTCTCCGCTCATGAAACCGCTTTACGGCATGCCCGGCGCTACTTCCGTTGCGATTTTCTCGACTTTTCTGTCCGATAATCCCGCAGTCTTGACGCTCGCCGACGACGTTCGTTACAGACGCTATTTCAAAAAATATCAACTTGCGGGACTCACAAATCTCGGAACGGCGTTCGGTATGGGCTTGATAGTAGTAATTACCATGGCGGGGAAAACTCCTTCCGACTCGGGCTCTACGGCGTTGGCTGTCGCTATGGGCATTATAGGCGCGATCATAGGCAGCGTGATCGCAACAAGACTTATGCTGCATAAATCCAAAAAACTCTTCGGCAAAGACCAAGAAGCCGTTCCCGTCCATGACGAAACCTTCGACGCCGTGAACCAACGCGAAGTGAGAAAGGGCGGATTCGTCCAAAGATTTTTCGACAGTCTCCTCGAGGGCGGCGCAGGCGGAGTCAAAGTCGGTATGTCCATTATCCCGGGCGTGCTTATCATCGCCAATTTGGTTATGCTTTTAACGGACGGGAAAGCCTGGATAACCTTTCCCGACGGAACCCAAGGCTGGGGTTATGACGGCAGCGCGGGACAAGGAGTCGGTTTATTGCCGATGATAGGGCAGTGGCTGTCTGTGATTTTCAAACCGCTGTTCGGCTTTACCACGCCCGAGGCGATAAGCGTGCCCATAACGGCGCTCGGCAGCGCGGGAGCGGCTATAGGTATAGTCGGCGACGGAGTCTTTACCGCAACCGAAATCGCGGTCTTTACCGCAATGTGTATGTTCTGGAGCGGCTACCTTTCGACTCACGTCGCAATGATGGATAACCTCGGTTTCCGCCAACTTACGACAAGTTCGATTTTGTATCATACTATCGGGGGACTTGCGGCGGGCTTCTGCGCCCATTGGTTGTATGCATTGTTTGCGCTGTTGCTGTAAATAAATCCGACCTTTATCGTGGCTCCCTTTGGAGCCTTTTTTTTTCTTTGCCACTCCTTGGCAATCCTTTTGTTCCCACCACCCTTGGCTCCCTTTGGCGGCTTTTGCCGCTAAGGGGAGCTGTCGCCGCCTTGCGGCGACTGAGGGGATTATAAAATAAATAATGTAACCTCTTGCTTGGAAATTGAGATGTAAGGGTCTATCAAAAGTTTCCATATTAAAATACTTGGATAATGTTACTTTTCATGCGCTGAAAAGTAACCAAAAGGCGTCGGAACCCTTGCGATGGGGTTCCGAACCTCCACGACGCCTTTAAGGTCAAGGGCATTGATTATATATAAATAAATCCTACCTTATGCCTTGGTCGCCCTTGGCGACAGCTAAGGGGGCTGGCGGCGTAGCCGTCTTGGGGGAGGATTTCCATTATTTACTGAGTTTTTGTGCCTTTATAAAGGCATTTTTTTATTGCCAATCGAAAAGATTTTTTTAAAAAAACATGCCTCAGAACTTGACAAAACAGCGTGGGGGGGGGTATAATATTTAAGACTAATTAATCTGAGCACAAAATGGAGGAAAGTATGAAATTCAAAAAGCTGATTTTATTTATAGCGGTGGTTTTCTGTCTCTGCTTGCTGCCTTCGGCTGTAGCGTGCGTGAGTACTGATAAAAATGAAAACTCACCTATGATTAGTTCCGATGGAACTCTTATCGTTGTTAATGCGGGTGCGCCTGCATCCGGATTGGGGGAAGACAATGATGTCTGTCTCTCGGTGGCAGCCGGAGATTTCTACCGTAAAATCGGTTCCGATTGGGTCAAAGTAAAATTTGAGAGCTATGATGTCAAGGACGGAAATCTTACTGTTACATACGGAGACGGAGAGGTTGGCGTTTATAGTATTCCCGAGACCAAAGCAAATGATATATGTAGTCATGAATTGAGCGAAAAATTGTATACCGTATACGGTGCGAAATGCGTTATTCCCGGAATAGGCGTTCGATCCTGTACAAAATGCAGAGAGAGTTTTGTTGAGATCATTCCCGCAGATGGCACTACGCATAGCGAATTTGATGAAGCAAATTACGGTAGGTGCAGTTATTGCGGACACCTTGAGAGTGGTATACCGGGATATGAAATCAAAGACGACAGTAAATTAGAAGAAGTTTTAGGACAGGTTGAAGATGGCGATACGGTTGTATTGGGAACGGATGTAACGATTAAAGACACTTCCTCTTTGAATGTTTCGAATAAATCAATTACATTGGATGTACAAGGACACGATGTCAACATCGAAAAAGCTCAGGAGGAAAGCAAGGGTCTTTGTGTCGATGGCGGTTCGCTTATCATCACCGATTCAAGTTCAAGTGAAGATCCCGAAAGCAGAGGCAAGTTCACACTTACCGTTAACGAAGCCGATAACCAAAGTTCTCGTGACAAAGGAACCTATGCTATGCGTGTGAACAATGCAGATCTTAAAATTACAAATGTTGATTTTGAGATCATTAACAACACGAAGAATTATAGCCACGCGATGTATGTGACGGGTGGCACCGTTAACGTTGAAAGCGATGCTAAGCTCATTATGAAACAAGGAAAAAACGCAGAGGATAAGCAAACAAATGGTGGTTATGGCATGTTTTTAAGCGAAGGTGCCGAGATGAATCTGAATGGTGCAACGGTAGAATCCGAGGGTCCCATACACTCTTTTGTTGTCGGCAACAGCGTCACAGAAAATGTCAAAGATACTGTATTGAACCTCAACGCGGGGACGGTGATTAATTATCGCAATTCTGCTTGCAGTTACGGAGCAATTACTGTTTATCCGAAAGGGGTCGTAAACATGTACGAAGGCTCTAAAATCGTTGTTGACGGAGCAGCGATAGATCCGCGTCTGCCAATTGAGTCTGCGGGTTCGAATGCAATGGCGTTAAGTATAATCGGAGGCGGTACCATAAATATGGAAGGTGGCGAGATTAACCTCTCTGTGAGTCGGGGTATGGCTTATGGAGTTTCTATCCTTAACAATTATTGGTATAACGATCCCGATGCGGAGTTGCCATCACATATTGCTCTCGACGCGCATTGTAAGATTGGCACTAATGCTAAAATTATAGGTACAAATGCCGAAGTTGGCGGTGGCGTAATGTTCTTTGCTGCCCAAAGAAACGGAAAAGAAGAAGTGTTGTCTATTGATGAAGATGGGCAACCATCGAGTTACGGAGAGTTATCTTTGAAAACAGGAGATGATATGTATTCCGTTGTGATTGAGCAAGGTGCATCTATCCTATTGAATGGACAAGAGGTAAAAAAAGGTGATTTCTCATTTGCAATGACAGATTCATATTATCCCGGAACGGGACACCCGAATGATCATTTAGGATGGTTCACTTCCGATGCGATTAAAGATATGAGGACATAGTATAATAATAAATATAAACTTGTGAGGCTCTCTTTGGCGTAAGCTAAGGAGAGCCTTAATGATTGGTAAAAAGTTTTAATAAGAATTCTATACCCACGGATTTGGCGTTATGGATGAGCAAAAATATAAAAAAACATGAAAAACAGTTCGCAAAACAGTTGACTTTTCAGAGTGAGAGTGATATCATAAAGAAAATTCACGAGATTTTTTCTGCCCTCATGAGGGCAGTTTGTCATATCTGACAAACTGAAAGACCTTATCCAAGAGCGGAAAAAAAAGACAAAAACGGACACAAAATAGTCTATAATGTCTTAAGGAGGAGAAGTGAAAACACTTAAAAGAATGGGTTGGAGGTTTGTCTTTTTTGCTGCACTTATAATAATGCTTATATTTTCGATGACTCTTGTTGCGTGTGGTAAAAGATATGACGGACCTATAGAACCTCAGGAAAATGCTGTTGCAAGCGGTAAAATGTTGACGTTGAAGAGCGGCGCACCCGCAGATCCCGTGGGGAAAGAGGGTGATGTGTGCCTTGTCGCCGATTCGGGGACAATCTATCGTAAGACGGAAAGCGGTTGGATCGAGGCAGATTACGAAAGCTATGATGTTCGGGGAGAACGCTTTACGATAACTTACAATGACGGATTTGTCGGTACATACGATATGGCGGTGTCCTCGGAGAACTGCAATCATAAATTAGGAGAAACTTATACGGTATACGAGCCAAAATGTGTAATACCGGGTATAGGAGTGCAATATTGTGAGGAATGTTACGAGGCGTTCCCTGTTATAATACCGGCGTTGTCAGATCACCACAGCTATGATATGGATAATACCTGTTCGATTTGCGGAGATGAATTGCAATATACCGAGGGGTTGAATATTCGCTACGACAAATCAAAGAATTATGCAATTGTTCAGGATAATAGGTCATTGTCGGGGAATGTTGTCATTCCTTATGCTTACGAAGGCCATATTGTTAAAGAAATTTCAAGCTATGCATTTTCGGGTTCTTCAATTACCGGCATTTCAATGCCTGATTCGATTGAAATTATAGGAAGTTATGCTTTCAGTGATTGTAAGTCTTTAAAATGTAATTTGGTTTTGCCTACATCGTTGAGAGAAACGGGAAGTGATGCATTTAAAAATTGTAGCGGACTTACAGGAGAACTTGTATTTGGCGAAAATATGGAAATAATAGGCAATTATACTTTTTACAAATGCAGCGGGCTTACAGGAATTAAATTTACCGGAAATAAACTCAAGACGATAGATTATTATGCTTTTGAGTCTTGTACCGGATTACAAGGAAAACTTAATATTCCTTCAAGCGTAACGAAGATAAGCTATTGTGCTTTCAGAGGTTGTGCGGGTCTGACGGGACTTGTGCTACCCGAAGGGTTAGAAGTTTTGGATGAGGCCAGCTTTGACGGATGCAGTGGAATTAAGGGTATAGTAAGGATTCCCGACGCTGTCACCGAGCTGTTTTCTGTATTTAGAGGTTGTTCGGGGCTTGAAGGGGTAGAATTCGGTAAGGAAAGTAAACTCGAATTAATCGATTATGAGACTTTTTGTGATTGCTCTAATCTTTCCGGAGAGCTTGTTATTCCCAAAAATGTCAAGTTGATAGGAGTTAGGGCATTCGAAAACTGTTCCAAACTTACGAAATTGACTTTTGCTGAAGGATCGTCTTTACAATATATTTGTTGTTTAGCTTATGGCAGCGGAGAGATAGAACCGAGCTGGGCAGGATCTGCTTTTGCGGGTTGCAGCGGACTTATCGGTGTAATTGAATTTCCCGATTCGCTTGAGGTTTTAGGTTCAGATAGCTTTTCTGGTTGCAGTGGAATTACCGGTATAAAATTCGGTAGCGAAAGTAAACTTTATGACATTGAAAGCAGAGTTTTTTATGGTTGTAACGAACTTTCCGGTGAATTGGTTTTGCCGGATAGTTTGAAAACTATCAAGGATGGTGCATTTGAAGAAGCATATGATTACCGGGGAGATGATAAGATAACATCTGTCAAGTTTGGCAATTCTTTGGAAGAGATACCTTCGAATTTGTTTGGTAATCGTCCCCATCTTACAGGCACTATTATCATTCCCGCAAGCGTGAAAAAAATAGGCAGTTATGCTTTTTATAATACAGGTATCGACGCCTTAGAAATATGCGATGAAGATAACGATAAATCTCAACTTGAGTCGATTGATAACGAGGCTTTCTATGGTTGTGCAAATTTGGGCGGTAAAATTGTTTTTCCCGACAGCCTCAAATCAATAGGAACAAGAGCATTTTCTTTCGATGAACGTTCGGGTGGTTCAAATAAAATCTCGGCAATCGAATTTGGAACAAACAGTCAACTCGAAACAATAGGAGATTACGCCTTCTTTACTTCGATAAATATTAAGGGGGATCTTATTTTACCCGATAGCGTAACGAAAATCGGAACATATGCCTTTGCAAAAACGGGATTTGATGGACGGCTTGAATTATCCGACTCTTTGATTGAAATCGGAGACGGTGCTTTTTACGCTTGTTCCGAATTTACCGGTGAACTCACAATTCCCGCAAGCGTCGAGTCAATAGGCATTGTTCCTATCAGAGCCGACGAGCCCAAACGTTATTGGGTAGGCGCTGCTGGCGCATTTAGAGAATGTATCGGCTTTTCAGCATTGAATTTACCGCAAGAAGGATCGTTGAAAGTAATAGGCGGCTCTGCTTTTCTCGGTTGTAGCGGTTTTAGGGGTGAGTTGGTCTTGCCCGACAGTGTAACAGATATTTGTCGAGGTGCTTTTCTCGGTTGCAGTGGTTTTACCGGAACTGTTAAAATTCCCAAAAATATCAGAATTGATGATTCCGAAGAAGGAAGTATTATAACAACGGGCTTCGGTGCCGGTAAACATGATTCTTCGAATGTAACGTATTCATCTATTCATTACGAAAGTACAAGCGGTAATTATCCTATTTTTAAGTGGGAAGGCATTTTCAGAGAGTGTTCCGGTATCGAAAAAGTGGACTTCAGTGAAAGCTCGGTAACCAAAATAGGCTGGACGGATTTCTTCGGTTGTACCTCATTAAAGGAAATTGTTCTTTCAAAGAATGTTACACAAATAGGAGAATTTGCATTTGACAGTTGCACAAGTCTTGTTAAAGTGACCTTCGTTGAAGATACATTGGAAACAATTGGTGATTATGCATTCTATGATTGCAAAGCACTTGAACTTCTCGACCTTCCCGAAGGACTCGATACAATCGCAGAAGGAGCATTCAAAGGCTGTAAGGCATTGAAAGGTACCGAAGAAGGTAAATTGATTTTGCCCAATAGTCTTACTTCTATCGGAGAAGATGCTTTCGGGTTAGATAGCGAAGTATGGGTTTCTTTGGATGACGAACAGGATGGCGGTAAAATTATCTCGGTCTACTTTGGTGATTCTCTTGATGTAGTCAATGGAAGAGCTTTCTATGGACGTATGGCTATTACAGAACTGACTTTCGGACAGGGTGTTAAGGAAATTGCTGCCTATGCATTTTCTTATTATAATATTGAAAGAATAAACTTTGTACAGGGAAGTAAAATGACAAAGATAGGTTCCCGTGCATTCGAACAAAACGCCAATTTGACGGGAATATCCTTCCCCGACAGTCTCCAAACGATAGGCAGTTATGCGTTCTATAGAACGGGTTTGCAAAATATAGAGTTTGGTCAAGGGCTTGAGACGATTGAGGATTATGTATTTTACGCTTGCACAAAATTGACAGGTGATATTGTATTTCCCGACAGTCTCAAAAGCATAGGAAATTCTGCTTTTTATCATGATCATAATATTACGTCAATTAACTTTACCAAGGACAGCAGGCTTGAGTCTATAGGATCTTCTGCTTTCGCTTATCTTGAACTTATTACAAAAGTTTTAATTCCAAAGGGTGTTACTTCGATAGGTAGCGGTGCTTTCCGAAATTGTTCCGCTTTGTGGGAAGTTTGGAACTATTCGACAAGTTTGCAACTATCTCCCGAAAGCAATGTTTGGAGTGATGTTAAAAAAGTGCATACGATAGACGAACCGAGTTCTTTTGTAACCGTAGGTGAATACGATTATTTTGACAGCGGAGACGATGGATATTGTTTCTTACTTGCTTATCACGGCTCGGCAGAGGAGCTGACTCTACCTGAATCTGTTCCCAGCGGCAAAAAGTATATTATTTATACAAGTGCGTTTGAAAATTGTCAGACTCTTAAAAATGTTATCTTGGGTAACGGTGTTATTGAAATAGGTGAAAATGCTTTCAAAAATTGCAAAAACCTCAAGAGTCTTACTTTTTCCAACAGTCTGCAAATGATAGGAAATAACGCATTTGCAAATACCGAAATAGAATCTATCAGATTTCTCGGTAGCGTGACGGAATGGAATGTCATAAGATATGCAAGTACTGATAAAAATCCCTATTGGTGTTCTTACATAGAGTTATTGACTGTCACCTGTAATGACGGTGAAGGAGAAATTGTAGTTTGGTCCTGAAAAATTATAATATAGATATTTGGCACATGGATTCAGACATTGTTTGCCTATGAGGGAATATAAGACTGGTATTTTATAATTAAAATTTATGTGATTAATCCATATATAGGAGTGGAAATATAGAGAGACTGGTATAACATAAAATTTAATTAGTTAAAAGCCTTCGGTTTTTTTCCGAAGGCTTTTTTCTATCTTTTTATGCGTTAAAATAAGTTAAATTGATTATGAAAAAAGATTATGGAATATGATGTGTTACCCAACCTGTCAGTCGTCGGTTTTCAGACGTTTTTGGAGTTCGGTCATGGCGTTATATCCGAGGTGGCAGAGGCGGAAGTTGCTGGCGGCGACTTCGAGGATAGAGGGGATATTTCGGCCCGGGCGAATGGGGATAGTGAGTTTTTCTATTTGTATTCCGAAAACGGTTTCGTATTCGGGTTCTTTTTTTGGAGTATAGTCTTTTTCGGGAGACCACTCCTCGAGCGAGACGATGAGGTCCACGTCCTGTTCGAGTTTGAGCGCAGCGACTCCGTAGAGCGCGCGGATATCGATGATACCGATACCTCTTATTTCCATCATGTGGCGGGTAAGCGGGGGAGCGGTTCCGACAATTTTGTCGTCTCTTTTCATCAGAACCACGGCGTCGTCTGCGGTGAGTCTGTGTCCCCGTTGAATGAGGTCGAGGGCGGTTTCGCTTTTTCCGATAGCCGATTCGCCGACGATGAGTACGCCTACGCCGAAAATATCCACGAGGTCGCCGTGTACGATTTTTTCCATAAAAAAATTCTCCTTTTGTTTCTTTAAGAATCGAGACAGAATTTGTCTATTATATGCGCGATAGCCGACTCCGAGCAAGGCGGAGCGATATAGTCCGCTTTTTCTTTGAGGGCGGCAACTGCGTTTCCGACGGCAACCGACAGACCTGCGGCTTCTATCATGGGAATATCGTTATATTGGTCTCCGATCGCAATCGTTTGAGATATATCGACGCCGTTGAGCGAGGCGAGGAAACGGAGCGCGTTGCCTTTGCCTGCGTTGCGAGAGCACATTTCCACGAAGATGGGGTTGGAGCTGAAGAACACCGATTTTTTTGCTATCGTCTCGTTGAGTTCGTCTATCATCGGCAGAGTTTTTTCCTTTTCGGTGACTATCAGCAGTTTTGTTATAGGGGCGTTGCTCTTTATTATAAATTCGCGGAGATTTCCCACTATTGTGTAGGGCGTTCCCGTAAAGTCGCGATATTTTTTGTTTATCTCGTTTTCCTCGTCTATATAGAGGTGTCCCTCGTCATATAAGTGATAATAAAGCCCTCTTTTTTCGCACGTCAGCGCGGCGGAGAGGAGTTCGTCTTTGTCTATCGGATAGTTCTTCAACAACTTGCCGTCGGGGAAACTTTTTATCACGCTGCCGTTCAGACAAATGAGCGTAAGAGCGCTGTTTTTCAACCCCAGGTCGCAGATTATGTTATAAACCGAGTCGTAACTTCGTCCGCTTGCAATGGTAAAGTAGCCTCCCGCTTGAGTGAAACGCCTTATGGCGTCCTTGTTTTCTTTGCTTACGATTCTGTCGTGACCCGCCATAGTCCCGTCAAAGTCCGAGATGATCATTTTGTATTTCATTTTTTCTCCTTGTAAAAGTTGTAAATGTTTTGCGCGGTCTTTTTGTCTACCGCTTCGCATAGTTCGCTTAATTCGGCATTTTTGAGTTTTTCGTAACTGTCGAAGCGGGCAAGTAACTTTGTGACTTTGGCTTTTCCCACTCCCGAAACGGACATGAGTTCGCTTTGAAGGTGTTTTTGTCTCAGCGTTCTGTGATACGAGACGGCAAATCTATGCGCCTCGTCGCGTATTCTTTGCATAAGTCTCAAAGCGATATCGCGTTTTTCAAGTCTCAGCGGTTCGGATTCGCCGACAAAGTAAATTTCTTCGTCTCGTTTGGCGAGACTCACCATGGGGATATCTTCGCCCATCGCCTTCATAGAAGAGTAGGCGTGCGACAGTTGTCCCTTGCCGCCGTCTATCACGATAAGGTCGGGGAGCGCGCCGAACTTTTCGTCCTCTCGCGAGCGTTCTATGCGGCGTTTTATCGTTTCCGCCATGCTCGCAAAGTCATCTGCGCCTTGTACTGTCTTTATTTTGTATCGGCGATAGAGGTCTTTCGCGGGTTTTCCGTCTATAAAGACGACCTGAGAGGACACATTATCGGTGCCTTGAATGTTGGATATATCGTAACATTCCATTTTTCGTACGCTCTTTAAGCCCAAGAGTTTTGCCAGCCTCTCGCAGGCGCCCAAAGTCATTTCCTTTTCTCTCTCTTCCTTTTCGACGTTCTTTTCGAGATAAGTCGAGGCGTTGTCTTTCGCCATATCCATGAGTTTGGCTTTTATTCCTTTTTTTGGGCAGTGTATATCGGGCTTAAAGCCGCTCAAATTCTTCAAAAACTCGGCGACGGACGAGAAATCGGAGTCGAGTTGAACGCATATCTCGGGCGGAATATCGGCGTTTGGATAGTACTGCGTCATAAATTCCGCCAACAAGTCCTCGGTTTCGCGGTCGAGGTCGGTAATGAAAAAACTTCTCGCGCCCATCATTTTGCCGTTTCTCACTATGACGATACTTATGACGCTGTGCAGAGCGTCCTTATGGTAGTAGAAACAATCGAGGTCGTTTATCGTTTCCGCGGTGGCGATCGTGCGTTGTTTCAGTTTGTCTATCATTTCTAATTGATTGCGATAGACTATGGCTCTTTCGAAATCCTCGTTTTGCGCTGCCGAGAGCATTTTTTGTTCTATGAGTTCGGCGGCGGCTCCGTCTTTTCCTTGCAAGAAGGCGATGACTTTTTTGACTATCGAGGCGTAGTCCTCTTGAGAAATGAGCCCGCCGCAAGGCGCGGTACAGCGTTTTATGTGGTAATTGAGGCAAGGACGCGTCGAAGTAAAGCGTTTGGGGCAGGTGCGCATTCCGTAAGCCGAAGAGATAATGCCCACTATGTCCTTGACATAGATTCCGTTGAAGTAGGGCCCGAAGTATCTTGCTCCGTCCTTTTTGGGTTTTCGCGTTATTTCTACTGTGGGGAAGGGGATACGCGTGTCTATTTTTATATAAGGGCTTGCCTTGTCGTCCTTCAACAAAATGTTATATTTTGGCTTATATTTGTTGATGAGGTTGGCTTCGAGCGACAGCGCGTCCTTTTCGGAAAGAGTGACGATATAGTCGAAATCGGCTATGTTGTCGACCATAGCCTGAACTTTGGGATGCTTGGGAGAAGAGCCGAAATATTGCTTGACTCTGTTTTTGAGGACTACCGCTTTTCCGATATAGATAATGGCTCCCGAAGCGTCCTTCATAATATAGACTCCGCTGTTGGTGGGCAGTTCGGAGATCTTTTGTTTCAAAAGCGGAGTCAATATCAAAGTTTGCACCCGCAATAGTTTTGTCTGTAAATATTGTATTGAGCCGCAAGTTCGTTGCTGCGCTTAAAGCCGTTGTGTTTTTTGAAATCCGAAGGCAAAAATTTTATGTTGTATTTTCTTCCTATCGATTCTCCGACTTCGTTTATGACGTCGGCGTTCTTGTGCGGACTTACCGACAGAGTTGTGCAAAAGTAACTGAAACTGCCCGCTTTTGCGAGTTGAGCCGTTCTGTCGAGTCTCAGTTCGAAGCATTTGCGGCATCTTGCGCCGCCTTCGGGCTCGTTTTCCAGACCCTTTACAAAGTCGAGGAACACTTGATTTTCGTATTCGCCCTCGATAATGCGAACGCCGACTTCTTTGCAATAGCGTTTTTGTTCGGAAAGGCGGTGAAGATATTCCTCTTTGGGCATGATATTGGGATTGTAGTAAAAGAGGGTAAGGTCGAAATCTTTTACGAGAGTTTCGATGACCGACGAGGCGCACACCGCGCAACAGCTGTGCAAAAGCAGCGCGGGCTTAATGCCGTATTTTCGGTTAAGGTCGATTACTTCTTGCATTTTTTCGGAATAATTCATAGTTGTTTTACCTCTATAGATTATTTTAAAATAAATTCGAAATTTTGTCAATACCGAAGAGGGGATTTTCGTTCAATAATTATTATGCGTTTTCGTCGTATCGCGACAACGAAAAAAGACGACCCGAAGATCGTCTTTTTCCGTTTGAGGAGGAGATTTTACTCTCCTTTAAGAAGAGGCATATCGGCCGTCTTTACCGCCGAATAAAAATCATTTGATTAAGCCTCGGGCAGATTTGCGCTGAAACCGAGAAGCTCGAAGAAGTAATTTTCTCCTTCTTTTATCGAATAAGTAATTCCGCATTCGACTTTGGTTATCGTATTCTCTTCGTTAAAGCTGATTCTGAATGTAAGTTTTACGCTCAACTTCTGCGCGAGTTCGTTTATCTTGACATTTTGCAAAACACCGATAATAGGTACAATCGTGTTTTCATACCATTTATTGAAATCGGTTCCGCCTATATCCGTCAAAACCGTATTCAAAGAAACTTTACCGAAGTCGGCAGAATTTTTTATCGCCCACATAAAGTAAGCGCCTGCGGTTTGATCTTTGGGAGCTTCAACCGAAGCATCGTATTTTTTTACAAACTCGTAAACGGTATTCGCATCTACTCCGAACAAATTCAGAACGGTATCGAGAAGTCCCGCAACTACATCATCGGTAAGTTGACCGCCCGCATACATATTCAACATACTTAAAAATTGAGGTACCGAGTATCCGCTGAACATATTGAGGATAGGCAGAAGTTGCTTTATCGACGAAGCGTAATCTGCGCTTATAAGACCGAGCAATGCGTCCAAAGCCGCGACGTCGCCTGCGTCGGCGGGGATTATCATTTCAAGCAAAGGCGAAACAATTCCCGTAAGATCTATATCGCGAGTCAATGAAGTAATTCCGTTTCTGTTGGGTTCGCTCTTTACGAAACCGAGATTGGTAAATACTTTCTCGTTAAGGCTCGAACTCTTTATCAAAGTAACTATCTTTGTGTAGTAAGTTTTAAGCTCGTCTATGGATATGGTTCCGCCGATATATTTCTTTGCGAGGGCTTTTACAACCGTCGTAAGAAGAGTAGAGTCGAACACGTTATCGTCGGCAAACTTGAGGTTGTTGTCGAGAAGAGAGGTCTCTATAACGGAAAGTTCGGTCGTTTCTCTGTCGGAGATCGTCAATCCGCAAGAGAGTTCGAGTTGCTTTCCTTCCGTTGCGGTTGCCGAGGTGTATTTGCCTTCGAGACCCGCAACAAAGGACTGAATTGCATATTCTTTGTCCACGTCGAGTTTCAAGTAAAGTTTGAATTGCGTAAAGTTCATTCCTTCCAACTCATCGAAGGGGATAAAGGAAAGCAGATCCGATATTGTGGTGTTCTTAAGGAAATCGGCAAGTTTTGTCAATAACGATGCAACGGTAGCGGTCTCGTCGCCCGTGATTTTCTTTACTATATCGTCGAGTTTTACAGCGCCGATTTTTCCGCTCTGCAAAACTTTGGCAATGTATGCGCCCAAAGTATCGCCCTCTTGGGGAGCGTCAACTCCGAGGTTGAGTTTAGAGAGAATACCGTAGATACTCTGAGGAGTTGCGTTTATACCCAAAGAAGCGACCAACGAGTCGAGCAAGTCTGCAAGACTGCTTTGCGCGATCATGGGAAGCAACATACTGTCAAGTAAATTGACAAGTTCTCCGACTGTTTTGTCATCGACTGCGGGAATGATTTGTTCTATAAGGGAAGCAATATCACCGAGGTCAAAGCCCAAAACGCTTTCCAAAACAGAGGAAAGTACCTCATTGAGAGAAGTGTCCTTCATGCCGTACAGAACGCCTACAACGGTGTTGACGATGTCGGCAATATCGGTGTCGCAGTATAACTCGTAACCGTTATCCGTCTCTTCGAAGTTGAGGAAGGACAAATCAACGTCGGCAAGTTGAGTCTTGATATATTCCTTTAAGGTTGTAAACAACGAACCCAAATCTTTTATTTCTTCGGGAAGAGCAATTTTGTTGAGTATCTTCGTCGAAGGCTCTTTTGCTTCCGTTCCGTCGTTTACATCATAAGTAGCGTCGAGAACATATATTGCGTTGTCTCTCATGCTTATCGTAGTTCTTACGATACCTACAAGATTTCC